>CALEOJ010000281.1 GCA_937910425.1 uncultured candidate division WPS-2 bacterium | reverse complement strand
GCCCGCATCGGTGAACCGCACCAGCGATTCGACGGCGTCGCGCGGCGACATCGCCGCGAGCCGGTCGACGTCGGCCGGCGACCCGCCGAACCCGGTGCGCCGCAAGAGGTGGGCCGCCAAACGGCGGTTCCACGGACCGGCGTAGGGCGCCAGCGCACCGGAGGCGTCGAGCGTCCCGGCCGGGCGGTACGAAGTTGGGGCGTTCGTCTGAGCAGCCACGATGGCATCATAACGCGATATGGCCCCAGCACAGTCTCAGGGATGGTTATTCTCACACGGCCTTAAAACCAGCGGTCGTGGGCCTCCTCGTCACTCGCATCGACCGGCGTTCCGCGGACTACGAGCGCAACGCCGCGGCGATGGCTGCGCTTGTCGACGAGTTGCGCGCGCAGCTGGAGCGCGTCCGCGGCGGCGGGGGGTCGGCCGCGGTGGATCGGCATCGCAAACGCGGCAAGCTGACCGCCCGTGACCGGATCGACCGGCTGGTCGATCCCGGAAGCCCGTTCCTCGAGCTCTCGGCACTCGCCGCGAACGGGATGTATCACGACGACGCCCCGTCGGCCGGGATCGTGACCGGGATCGGAACGATCGACGGCACCGACTGCGTCATCGTCGCGAACGACGCGACCGTCAAAGGCGGCACGTACTACCCGGTTACCGTAAAGAAGCACCTGCGCGCGCAGGAGATCGCCGAGCAGAACGGCCTCGCGTGCGTGTACCTGGTCGACTCGGGCGGCGCGTTCTTGCCGCTGCAAGCCGAGGTCTTCCCCGACCGCGACCATTTCGGGCGGATCTTCTACAACCAGGCGCGGATGAGCGCGCAAGGGATCCCGCAGATCGCCGCGGTGATGGGTTCGTGCACAGCCGGCGGCGCGTACGTCCCGGCGATGGCCGACGAGTCGATCATCGTGAAGGATGAAGGGACGATCTTCCTCGGTGGCCCGCCCCTCGTGCAGGCCGCGACCGGCGAGATCGTCACCGCCGAGGAGCTCGGCGGCGCGGACGTGCACACGCGGATCAGCGGTGTCGCCGACCACTACGCAGTCGACGACGAGCACGCGCTGGGGATCGTGCGCCAGGTCGTCGATCACCTCGACCGGCGTCCGTACGACGCCTGGCCGATGCGCGAACCGCGCCCGCCCGCGCACGACGCGCATGAGCTGTACGGCGTCATCCCGTCGGACGCGCGCCAGTCGTACGACGTCCGCGAGGTGATCGCGCGCATCGTGGACGGCTCCGACTTCGCCGAGTTCAAGGCGCGCTACGGCGCGACGCTCGTCTGCGGCTTCGCCCACCTCGACGGTCATCCGGTCGGGATCCTGGCCAACAACGGAATCCTATTCAGCGAGTCGGCGCTCAAAGGCGCGCACTTCATCGAGCTGTGCTGCCAGCGCGGCATCCCGCTGGTGTTCCTGCAGAACATCACCGGCTTCATGATCGGCAAGGAGTACGAGAACCGCGGGATCGCCAAGGACGGTGCGAAGCTCGTCACCGCGGTCGCGTGCGCGGAGGTGCCGAAGTTCACGGTCGTGATCGGCGGCAGCTTCGGCGCCGGCAACTACGGGATGTCCGGCCGCGCGTATTCACCACGCCAGCTCTGGATGTGGCCGAACGCGCGGATCAGCGTGATGGGCGGGATTCAAGCCGCCTCGACGCTGCTGACCGTTCGCATGAACGCCGACGCCGAGAAACATAAGCCCGCCCTCGCGCCGGAGGAACAGGACGCGTTCAAGACGCCGATCCTCGACAAGTACGAGCACGAAGGCAGCCCGTATTACTCGACCGCGCGCATCTGGGACGACGGGATCATCGATCCGGTCGACACCAGGCGTGTCCTCGCGATCGGCCTGCGCGCCGCCCGCTACAAAGCCCCGCAGCCGACGAAGTTCGGCGTGTTCCGGATGTAAATGGGCGACGAACGACCGATCGCGCCGCCGATCCACCTGTCCACGACGTTCGAGCGCGACGAAGCGGGCGAGTACTCCGGCGGTTTCAACTACTCGCGCGACGACAACCCGAACCGCCGGATGCTGGAGCAGGCCCTCGCTGCGCTCGAAGGCGGTGCGGAGGCGGCGGCGTTCGCCAGCGGTAGTGCTGCGGCGATGACGCTCTTTCAAGCGCTCCGTCCCGGCGACCACGTCGTCGTCGCCGACGACTCGTACTACAGCATCCGCGTCATGCTTGACGAGGTGTTCGTCCCCTGGGGACTGACCGTCACGTTCGCCGACTGCTCGGATCTCGCGGTGCTGAGCGGCGCGATGCGGCCGGCGACGCGGCTCGTGTTCATCGAGACGCCGTCGAACCCGCTGATGCGTGTCACCGATATCGCGGGCGCCGCCGAGATCGCGCACGCCGCCGGCGCGCTGCTTGCGTGCGACAACACGCTCCCGACGCCCGTGCTGCAGCAGCCGCTCGCGCTCGGCGCCGACATCGTCGTTCAATCGACGACCAAGTATATCTCCGGCCATCACGACGCGATGGGCGGCGCCCTCATCACCGGGCGCGATGACGCGTTTTGGCAGCGCATTCGAGCGCAGCAGAGGCTGTGCGGGGCGATCCCCTCGCCGTTCGCGTCGTGGCTGACGCTGCGCGGCCTGAGCTCGCTCGTGCAACGGGTTCGCTGGCAGAACGAGAGCGCGCTCGAGATCGCGCGGTTCCTCGCGCAGCATCCCGCGGTGCGCGAGGTCCTGCATCCGGGTCTGCCGACACATCCGGCGCACGCGCTCGCGGCGAAGCAGAGCACCGGCTCCGGCGGCCTGTTCTCGTTCCGCATCGACGGCGAGGCGAAGGACGCGCTCGGCGTCGCGGCCCGGCTGCGCCTGTTCCGCCGCGCGACGAGCTTCGGCGGCCCCGACAGCCTGGTCGAGCACCGCGCCTCGGTCGAAGGCCCGAACTCGACGACACCCGGCGACCTGCTGCGGCTCGCGATCGGCCTCGAAGACCCCTCCGGCCTCATCGCCGATCTCGAGCGAGCGCTTACACCGGTTCGCGCAACTCGGTGATCGCGGCATCGATGAGGTCCGCGTCGAGCACGCCGGCGGGAACGTCGCGCCGCAGCATGCTCAAGTTGTTCGCCGTGCTTTCGCGCATCCACGGTTCGCAGCGAAGCGTACTTATGCGCGCGAGCGCCTTGCGCGAAGCGCTCTCGTCGCTCGCGAGGACCGCGAGTTCGAGCATCGTCGCCACCAACCAATAGTCTTTCGATCCCAGGCCCCCGAGCCGCGCGACCGCGAACGTCACGGCGGGACCGACCTGACGCAGTTCGACCACTGCATCCTCATCCCCACAGAGCGCGAGGAGCGTCGCGAGATTGATGCCGGGATAGAAATCGCGCGGGTCGGCGTGGAATCCGCGCCGGTAGGCGTCCGTCGCGCGCGCCAGGAACGTGCGCGCCCGGCTCGCCTCGCCGGCGGCGAGCGCCTCGACGTATTGGTCCTTCCACACGCGTCCCAGCAGCGACGAGGTCTCCGGGTTGTCTCCGCGCTCAGCGATCAACTTCTCGAGGACTTGCGTCGCGCGACGCCGGTTCTCCGGCACTTTCGTGCGATTGAGCGCTAAGGCGAATTGTTCGCGCAGCACCGGCATCGACGCCAACAGCCATGCCGGTGCCGCGTCGGCGGCGCGGATCATGTCGTCGTATGCCTCGAGATCGCGGAACGCGAGAAAGACGTCGAAGAACGACTCGGCCGTGGCTTGCGAGATCGCCCCGAGGGCGCGCTCGTCCGCGCGCACGGCGTCGCGCGAGCGTTCCATCGCTGCGGAGTCCTTCGAGGCCTTGCCTTCGCGGAAGAGTCCGCGCGCGTCGTCCAGCCGCAAGCGTATCGCGTCGATGTCGCGCGCGCGGTCGCGAAAGCTCTCGGTAACGTCGTGCGGGAGCGTATGGGCCACGAGCGCAGGCAACAGCTGGAAGAGCGGGCTGTCGCGCGCGTCGAGATCCTCGAGCGCGTGGCCGATCTTGAGTGCGAGTGCTTCGACGAATGCCGTCGCGGCAGCGTCACTGAGCTGCCCGTCGACGAGCGTGTACGGCACGGCCCGGACGAGTGCGAGGTCGAACGGAATCGGGCCATCGAACGACCCGACGACGATCGTCGAGCGGGGACGCGCCGCATGCCGGATCCCGAGCTCGTAGTAGACGTTCGGATTCGCGATCGTTATGTCGACGACGGCAATCTCCGCCAACAGCAGCCGCTCGTACATCGGAAGGTGTACGATCCCACCGCCGCGCTCCTCATCGGCGCGGACCGCGTCGACGTCGAAGCGCCCGATTGCCGGAAGGATCGCGCGCCTGTAGACGTCGTCGAAGTCGATCTCGTAGCGGCGAAGCGGGTCGAGCTTCCGCCCGAACGGCATCGCGACGAAAACCAGCGGTCGCATGACCTACCGGACCGTTTCCGACGCCGCGGACGCAGGGGGAGCATGAGCTCCGAGATGCCCGAAATCGAAGATACGTTCGGCGTAGGTACGGCCGATACGCTGGAGTTCCGCGACGCGGCCGCCCGCGAGGAGCGGCTGCACGTCCGTCGCGTCGATATCCGACAGGCCAAGGCCGTTCAAACCGGCTTGCGTGATATCGGGTGTGTAGCGCACGTAGGTAAACTTCTTCGGCAGGAACACGCCGCCCTCGGCCTCGGCGCCGCGCAGCGCGCCGAGCTCGCCGTCGATCTCCTCGCCGAAGCGGCAACGGCCGAAGACACGACACAGCATGTCCTGCTCGACAGACGCGGCATTGAGGAGCACGGCCGGGATGTGTCGAGCGTTGTAGAGCAGTGTCATCTGCGAGGCTTTGACGGCGTCCGTCGCGTTCAAGAGCGAGCCGGTACCGACGGAAACCAGGAGCATTTGCTCCTCGGTGGCGGGCCAGCAGAGGCGGTATGCCGGGAGCGTCGCCATGAGGAACAGCAAGAAGGCGGGATTATTGTAGACGGAGACCGCGCCGTCGACGAATTTTCGCGCTTTGCCCCCGATCGCGATCTCCTCAGGCGGGAAATACGTCGGAGCGGCGGTGCTGGCTCGGACGAGCTGCCACAAAGGGAAGTGCAGATTCGACTCCGGGCCTGCGATGTCGTTGTATTTTGCGCGCGGATTGTTCGAGAGCGGCCATGGCGAATCGGTGTCGGCATTGCGGAGCACCAGCAGCAGCAGTGTGCGCAGTGAATCGTCGCCGAGCGTCTCGTCGCCGAGTACGGCTTTCAGCTTCGCGGTGAAGCCGCCGTGGAGATAGCGGTAGTTGAAGCGCCGCCACAATGGGGCCGGCGTCAACAATGCGCGCGCTCCTTCCAAATAAAACTCTCGAATACGTTCGACGGAGAATCCCTTCGCGATGCACGTCGCAATGATCGCGCCCGTACTCGTACCTGCGACGTAGTCGAAATAGTCGGCGAGCACGAAATCCTCGCCGCGCCCCAGAGCGTCGCGCAGCTGGAGCTCTAGGTGGGCGAGGATCTCGATAGTGATGAGGCCGCGGATCCCGCCGCCGTCAAGCGCAAGAAGGCGCTTTGGGCCCGCTCGTGCGAGCCCGTCGCGGTAGCTCATCGTGAGGCCCCGCACGGCAGCGCGTGCTCCATTCCTCTCGACGACCAAAACACATGCATACGCACCGGCTTCCGTGATCTCCCCGACGCGCGTCAGTTCTCGGGCTGGTACGGCGCTGCCTGTTGCATCGACGTACTACGCCGAGACGGGGCTCGCGTCGGGTCTGGTCGCGGTGCTGTTCGGAACGCTGCCGTTCTTCGTGTTCGGTTTCGGCGCGTTGCTGCTCAAAGAGCCGTTCGGGCCGGCGGCGGTCGGCGGAGCCGCGATCGCGCTCGCCGGCGTCGCGACCATCTCGCTCGGCGCCGACACCCACGGCTCGCTGCGGTTCGTGTTCGCCGCGCTCGGCGCGGCGGCGCTCTCCGCCTTCGCCATCGTCGAGCTCAAGCGATCCGCCGCAAGCGACCCGTTCCGCACGCTGCCCCCCGCGATGTTGCTGGGTGGCGCGACGATGGCGATTGCCGGTGCGCTGTTCGAGCACCCGGACTACGCGCGCGGAATATCGGCTCCGTCGATCGGCGCCATCCTGTACCTGGCCGTCCTCGGGAGTGGGATCGCCTTCTATCTGAACCACTGGCTCTTGCAGCGCCTCACCGCGTGGCAGGTCGGGCTCGCCTCGCTCATCGTCCCGGTGATCGCCGTGACGGTCGGCGCGCTCTTCGGCGGCGAAGCGTTCGGCTGGAAAGAGCTGGCCGGCGCGGCGCTCGTCATCTTCGGCGTCTGGCTCGCGCTGCGTTCGGGCCGCGCGGTCGAGGAGCGGCCGGGAGTCTGACAGGGTCGCGCCGGATAGAGCCGCCATGCGCCCAGCAATCCGCTTCGCTTCGGCGGTACTCGCGTTCGCCGCGCTGGCCGGCGCGGCGAGCGCTTCGCCCGCCTCTCGCTTTCCCGGTACGTACGTCACGACGCGGCCGGGCGCTCAAAGCACCCAAGAGCTCGTGCTCGTCCTCGCGCTCGACGGGCGCGCGACGCTGACGACCGGGTTCCCGGACCTCGTGCACCGCTACGGCTCCGCCGTGCTCCCGGTTCGCGAAACCGGCACCTGGAGCGAACGCGGCAGGGAGGTCGAAGTTCGGCTGACCGCGATCGGCCTGCTCCGCAACGACACGATCGTCCGGCTGCGCCACGAGAACAAGGTCATGGCATTGCTGCTGATGACCTGCCGGCTCAGCGCGGTGCGCTACTCGAAGGAACTCTACGGCGACGCGGGGCTCACGTTCGAAAAGTCCGGCTGCACCGGCTGACGCGCTCCCGTCAGATCCCAGCGTACCATTCGTAGCCCTGGTCTTCCCAGTAGCCGCCGGTCCCGCCGAAGATCGGCTTGAAGTCGGCGACCAGCTCGATGCGGCGCACCCACTTCGCGCTCTTGTAGCCGAGTTGGGTCGGGATCTTCATCCGCACCGGCGCGCCGTGGCGCAGGTCGAGCGGCTTGTCGTTGAGATCGAGCGCGAGCACCGTCTGCGGGTGCGCCGCCTGGTGCAGATCGAGCGACTCGTAGTAGTTCTGTCCGCTCTCGTCGGTGTCGAAGCAGTAGAAGACGCAGTAGCGCGCGGCCGGCTTCGGCTGCGCCATCGCGATGACGGTGGCGAGCGGGACGCCGCGCCACTTTCCGATCGCGCTCCAGCCTTCGACGCAGTCGTGCCGCGTGATCTGCGTGCGGTCGCCCGCCGCGCGCAGCTCCGCGAGCGAGAGCTTCTGCGGACGGTCGACCTGACCGTCGACGACGAGCCGATAGTCGTGGAAGTCGCCGTGCGCCAGCGAGGTGTACGTCGCGTCGCTCGGCGTGTCCAGGCCGTTCACGCGGAAGTCCCGGTCGACGTCGGAATCCTTATATTCGCGAGCCAAGCCGTGCGTTCCGATCACCGCGTCGTTCAGCTTTTCGGTCGAGAGGAGCACGTTGCGGAACGGCCCGTTGGTGAGCGAGGTCTTCACCTGCCCGCAGCCGGCCAGTCCCAGCGCGGACAAGGACGAGGCGACGAAAAGCCGCCGTTTCACGGACCGACTCCGTCGTGCTTGCCCAGGACGAACCAGCCGGTGATCATCGAGCGCATGTTGTTCCAAAACCCCGTCGTCAGCACGAGCGCCAAGTGCGTTGCGAAATAGCCCAGCAGCAGCACCATGAGCACGAAGTGCCAGAGCCGCGCGAACTGCCGTCCCCCAAAGAGTGCGGTCAACCACGGCACCGCCGCGTCGACGGCCGGTGAGAGCGTCAACCCGGTCAGGATGAGCAGCGGAAAGAACACGAACACGATGACGTTGTACGTCAGCTTCTGGAGCGGATTGTACGTCCCGTGCGGCGGCGGTTCTTTGCGCAGCCGCAGATAATACAGCGGCATCGGCCAGAGCTTGCGAAAATCGTCGGGCCGCATGACGAGCTCGCGGAGCGTCCCGCGGAGCGCGGCAGAGATCAGGTACGCCGCCCACGCGACGAAGAGCACCCATGCGAAGAAAAGGTGCCAACGCCGGCCGTCGGCGAGATCTTGCGGACCGGGCAACGTCAACCACGCCGGAAAGGCGCGCAGGCTCTCGCTGCCCATGCCGTCGTCGGTGTAGCCGAGCAGATGCGTGGTCACAATCCGGTGACCGAAGACGATCGTGTATCCCACCGGCCCGCCCGCCGTGTTCTGCGCGTCGAAGGCGAGGACGCGCTTGGCGGGATTGCTCTTGTCCGACGCATCGAGGTAGGGCGCCGCGTTGAAGATCTGCAACCCGCTCATCACCAGAACGAGAATAGCCAGCGTCCAGGTCCAGTGCGCGGTGCGCGCGGCGACGCCGTGGCGGTAGACGTGCCGTCCCTGGGCTCGCGACGAATCGCTCGGGAGCGCGCCGGCGTGAGCGTCGGCCGTCACGGACGCTCCGCCACCAATGCGCGCACGGTCTGCTCGAGCTGTGCGTCGTAGCCTTCGCCGACGTACTTCGCGCGCAGCTGTCCGTGGCGGTCGAAGACGAGCTGCGTCGGCCAGGCTTCGACGCCGTACGCGTTCCAGACCTTGAAGCCGTCGTCGTAGACGACCGGCCAGGTGATATCCTGATCGCACAGCGCCTGCACCACGTTCGCGTGGACGTGCTCCTGCGGCAGCTCCGGTGCGTGGGCGCCGACGATCGCGAGATCGTGCGCGCCGAATGCCCCGCGCAACTTGCGCAGCTCCGGAACGACGTGCTTGCAGTTGATGCAGTCGAAGGTGAAGACGTCGACGACCGTGACCCGGCCCGTGGTCGGCGGCGGTCCCGCGGCGTTCGCCCACGGCGTCGCCGAAAGCACCGGCGTCAGCGTCGTCGCGGCGGCGAGCAGAATCGTTGCGATCACGACGGGCCCTCCGGCGGGACGATGACGGCGCGCCGGTCGAGGCGCAGGCGGCCCGCGTCGACGAGCTTGGCGATCTCGACGCTGACGGTCTCGCGCGTGCTACCGACCAGCGAGGCGACGTCGGCGTGCGTCAGGCGCAGGTCGACGCGCGTTCCGCCCGCGACCGCGCAGCCGTGCTCGGCTGCGAGTTTGCGGTAGAGGTGGAGGATGCGATCGCCGACCCGCGCGTAGGCCAAGTCCTCCATCGTCGCGCGCGCATCGTCGAGCCGGCCGCTGAGCAGCTTCGCGACGTTGAACGCGAGCGCCGGGTCGCGCGAGAGCAGCGCGAACAGATCGTCGGCGCGCACGGTACACAGGAGTGCGTCCTCCACGACCACCGCGACCGTCGTGCGCGGCCGGTCGTCGAAGAGCGTTTCCTCGCCGAAGAAATCGCCCGCGCCGAGCAGCGCGACCGTGACGTCCTTGCCGTCGGCGGTCTCGCGCGCGATCCGCACCGCGCCGCGCTTGACGACGTAGACGACGCGGGTCGTGTCACCTTGGTCGAAGACGCGCATCCCGCGCGGCATCTCGCACATCGTGAAGAGGTGTTCGCTCGAGACGACCCCTGCTTCGGTCGCCTCGAGGAAGAGCCGGTTGCGGCGCAGGTACCAGACCTTGTTGGCATCGTCGCCGCCGCTCGGCGGCGGCTCAGGCGGGCGCATCGCCGCGAATCGCGCCAGGGCAACGCCCAGTCCGTCCATGCCGCGATGCTATCACGCGGTCCGCCCCGGCGGCGTAAGCGCCCTTACTTTCCGGCCGGCGCGACGACGATGCGAACGAAGTCCTGCGGGCGGATCCACTTCGCCATCGCCGCCCGAACGGTCGCCGGCGTCGCCGCCAGCTGGGCAGCGGCCTCGATCCGATCCTCGTCCAGCGGGCGGTCGGTCAAGGCGTACGAGAGCAGCTGACCGGCCAGGCCGTCATACGACTCCCGCGCGATCGGAATCTCCCCCAGGACCAGCGCTTTCGCCCGGGTGAGGCGGTCGACGGCGAGCGGCTTGCGCTGCAGCGAGGAGAGATCGTCGACCACCAGTCGCGCGGCGCGCGCGACGTTCTTCGGATCGGCCCCGTACGTCACCGAGAACGTGCTGCGATTGCGTCCGGGCGAGAAGCTCGAACCGACGGAGTACACGTAGCCGTGCAGCTCGCGCAGGTCGTGGAACAGCAGCGAGGCGTAGAATCCTCCGCTCAGCACGGTGTTCGCGAGCTGCAGCACGGGATAGTCCGCATCCTTGTAGGAGAGCGGCAGCGTCTCGCTCAGCGTCACCGACGATTGGACGCGCCCGGTCGCCGGGATCGTCACCGACGCCGCCTTGTTCGGCGGGACCGGAGGCGGGAAGACGTCGGGCCGTGGACCGTCGGCCTTCCACGCGCCGAACGATTTTTCGATCGCGGCGCGTGCGTGCTCCGGCGTGACGTTGCCGACGACGACGATGGTGGTGAGATCCGGCCGGTACGCCGAGGCATAGAACGACTTCACGTCGTCGAGCATGACGGTGGCCGCGGTCTGCGGCGTGGCGCTGCGCCGCGACGGGTCGCCGGCCGGGTAGAGCGCATCCGCGAGTGCGCGCCCGGCCTTGTAGTCGGGGCTCTTCACCGTACCGGTCAGCGAACCGACCGTCTGCTGCTTCACGATGTCGAACGCCGGTTGCGGAAAAGCCGGATGGAGCTCGTCGTCGGCGAGCAGCTCGACACCGCGATCGAAGTCCTTCGAAAGGGCGTCCAGCCCGAAGGTACGGCCCGCGCTGACGCTCGCCGCGATCTTGTCGAGCTCCGTCTGGTACGCGATGCGATCGTACGTCTGCGTGCCGTACTGGAACAGCCCGTCGACCATCGACGCGATGCCCTCCTTGCCCGCCGGCTCTTGGACGCCGGCGTTGTTCAGGATCTCGCCGCGAACGAGCGCGGTCTGCGAGATCGTCGACGGCACGACGATCAACTTGAGCCCGTTGGGCAGCGTCTGCACGGTCGGCTTCACCGTCGACTCAGGGACGTGCAGATTCGTCAGGATGTGCTGGGCGAACGCGGGCAGGCCGGTGTGCTCGGTCGGGATGACCGTGTTGTCCTCGCCCTGCCGTCCGCCGAACGCCGATCCGGCCGCTTCTTTCGGCGTCGAGATCGCGACCGTCGCGGTATTCTGGGCGTAGTACGTGCGCAGCACGCGGTTGACGTCGTCGACGGTCACGCCCTCGAGCCCGGCCAGCTCTTCGTCCGGCGTGCGGTGCTCGACCGCGAGCGTCTGGCTCCACGTCGTCGCGAGCCCCAAGATCGAGTTGCGCGCGAACTGCGCCTGCGCCACCTCACGCTGCTTCGCGACCGCGACCAGCTCGGGCGGCAAACCGCTCTTCTTGTAGGCCTCGATGACGGCTTTCACATCGCTCACGGCGGTCTCGCCGGTCGTCGTCACCGGGACCTCTGACCCGACCAGCGTCATCCCCGCTTTCGGGTACGTCACCGACTGCGCGAACGTCCCCAGTGCCTTGCCGGTCGCCTGCAACTCGTAAAGTGCGCCGCGCTGGCTGTTGAGCACGTCGTTGAGGATTTGCGAGGCGAAGTAGTCCTTGTCCGCATAGCCGGGGACGCGGTACGCGATGAAGCCGAGCGTGATCGGGTCCGAGCTGTTGTCGTGCAGCGTGAGCGCCGTGAGCGGCTGCAGGTGCACCGGGCGCCGGACCGGCAGCTTCGCCGCCGGGATGTTCCCGAACAGCGCCTTCACCTTCGCGATCGTCGCCTGCGGATCGACGTTGCCGGCGATCACGTAGATCGCGTTGTTCGGATGGTACCAGCGGTCGTAGAACGCCTTGAGATCCTTGGCCTGGATTCGCTTGAAGCTCGGCACCGTACCGAGCCCGAAATCGGCGTACGGCGTTCCGGCGAAGACGTGCTCGACCGCTTTCGCGAACAACCGGAACGTCGCGCTGGAATTGTCACTCGTCACTTCCTGCGTGATCGCGCCCCGTTCCTGATCCCACAGCTTCTGCGAGTCCAGCACGCCCGTCGCGCGCGACCGCTCGAGGTTCAGCGCGACGTCGAGATACTGCGAGGGCATCTCGAAGAAGTACTGCGTCATCTCGTTCTGCGTGTCGGCGTTGAAGGTGCCGCCGGTGATCGCGGTCGTGTCGGCGAACTGCGACGCCGTGAGCGTCTTGCTGCCGCGGAACAGCATGTGCTCCTGGGCGTGCGCGATCCCCGTGATCGCCTCTTCGTCGGACCCGGTGAGATAGTTCATCCACGTCGAGACGACCGGCGCCAGCGTATCGCGCAAGACGACGACTTGCAGCCCGTTCGGCAGCGTAGCACGCGTGACGTCGACGGCGCGCGCGGCGGCTGCGGAAGGCGCTTGCGCCCGAGTCGGGGCGACCGGGACGGCGAGAAAAGCCGCGGCGAGCGCGGCGGCGAGGAGACGGCGGGGACCCATGACGGCTGCTTCCGACGGGCCGGGGCCGACACCTCGGCGAACGACCGAGCCCGTGCCCGACCCCGTCCTGCGCGTGGAACGCGAGGGAGCGCGTGCCCGCGTCGTGCTGGCCCGCCCCGGCGTCCGCAACGCCTTCAACGCCGAGCTGATCGCTCGGCTCCGCGACGCGTTCGTGGCGCTCGGCACCGACGCATCGGTGCGCGTCGTCGTGCTCGAGGGCCAGGGCAAGACGTTTTGCGGAGGCGCCGACATCAACTGGATGCGCGGTGCGCTCGAGCTCGGCGAGGACGAGAACGTGCGCGACGCCGAGGCGATGTCGGACATGTTCCGCGCGATCGACCGTTGTCCCAAGCCGGTCATCGTCCGGGTCCAGGGCGCGGCGATCGCCGGCGGCGCCGGACTCTGCGCGGTCGCCGACGCCGTCGTCGCCGAAGATACCGCGACGTTCGGTTTCACCGAGACGAAGCTTGGGATCATCCCCGCCGTGATCGCGCCGTTCGTCCTCGCCAAGATCGGCGTCTCGCACGCGCGCCGCTTCTTCCTGACCGGCGAGCGGTTCGATGCGCAGCGCGCGCAGTCGATCGGGCTGGTGCACGAGGTCGTACACGGGGACGCCCTCGACGGCACCGTCGGCGCGATCGCCGACGAGTTCGACACCGCGGGTCCCGAGGCGATCGCGGCGGCGAAGGCGCTGATCGCCGCCGTGCGCGCGGCGTCCTACGAGGAGTCGCGTGCGATCACGGCGCTCTCGATCGCGCGCCGGCGCGTCACTCCCGAGGCGCAGGAAGGACTGCGCGCGTTCCTCGAGCGGCGCACCGCGAGCTGGATCGTCCGATGATCCGCCGGCTGCTGATCGCGAACCGCGGCGAGATTGCGATCCGCGTCGCGCGCGGCGCGCGCGAGCTCGGCGTCTCGCCGGTCGGCGTGTACTCCGACGCCGACGAACACGCGCTCTTCCGCGAGGCGATGGACGCGTCGCTGCGCATCGGCCCGGGACCGGCGAGCGAGTCGTACCTCGACGGCAACAAGATCGTTGCGGCAGCGAAGACGCTCGGCGCGGACGCGATCCACCCGGGCTACGGGTTCCTGAGCGAACGGGCGGCATTCGCCCGGCTCGTGGTCGAGAGCGGGCTGATCTTCGTGGGCCCGACGCCCGACGCGATCGCTGCGATGGGCTCGAAGATCGAAGCGAAGCGACGGGTGCGCGCGTCCGGCGTCCCGGTCGTCCCCGGCTATGACGGCGAGGACCAGAGCGATCGGTCGTTGCGCACCGAAGCGCAGCGGATCGGTACGCCGCTGCTGATCAAAGCCAGCGCCGGCGGCGGCGGACGCGGGATGCGCGTCGTCGACGATCTCGCGCGCTTCGGCGAAGCGCTCGCGAGCGCGCGGCGCGAAGCGAAGGGCGCGTTCGGCGACGACACGGTCCTGCTCGAACGCTACCTGCGCCGGCCGCGCCACATCGAGTTCCAGATCCTCGCCGACACGCACGGGACGACGCTCCACCTCGGCGAGCGCGAGTGCTCGATCCAGCGCCGGCACCAGAAGGTGATCGAAGAAGCGCCGAGCGTCGCGCTCGATCCGGCGCTGCGCGCGCGCATGGGCGAGGCCGCGGTCGCTGCGGCACGCAGCGTCGGCTACACCAACGCCGGGACGGTCGAGTTCATGCTCGACGAGGACGGTGCGTTCTACTTCCTCGAGATGAACGCGCGCCTGCAGGTCGAGCACCCGGTCACCGAGCTGGTGTACGGCGTCGATCTCGTCCACGAGCAGTTGCGCGTCGCGAACGGCGAGCCGCTGCGACTCGCGCAGGAGCAGCTCGTCCCGCGCGGGTGGGCGATCGAAGCGCGGCTCAACGCGGAGGATCCGGCGCACGACTTTCTGCCGCAGTCCGGGACGCTCGCCGCGTTCGACGTCCCGCGCACGCCGGGCGTTCGCCTCGATGCCGGCTTCCGCGCCGGCGACGAGGTGCCGGTCTACTACGACTCGATGCTGGCGAAGATCATCGTGTGGGGCGCCGACCGCGCCGCCGCGATCGCGCGGCTCGATGCGACGCTGCGCGAGACGAGGGTCGCGGGGCTCGCGACGAACCTGCCGCTGCTGCGCGCGATCGTCGCCGACGACGCCTATCGCGCCGGCAACACGACGACGCGCTACCTCGACGAGCGGATGCCGCTCTTCCGGCTCGGCGAACCGCACGCGGACGATGCGACGAAACGCCGGGTGGCGGCGGCGCTGCTCGCTCGGGACGGCACGTGGCGGCTGGCCGAGGTCGGAATCCCGGTCGCGTTCCGGGTCGACGGTACGACGGTGCATGCGGAGGCGAGCGGCGACGGGAACCGGTACCGGCTGAGCGGCGACCTGAGCGGCACGGTCGAGCCGGATGCGCGCGACGCCACGTACGACGCGGCCGGCGGCACGGTCCTCGTCGACGGCCGCACCGTTCGCTGGCTGCTGCCGGAGTCGCCCAGTGCGGACGCGGAACAATCGGCACACGCTACGGGCTCGGGTGTCGTGACCGCCCCGATGCCGGGGAAGATCGTCAGCGTGAACGTCGAGGCCGGAGCGTCGGTCGAGCAGCGAGCGCTGCTGGTCGTGCTCGAAGCGATGAAGATGGAGCACCGCATCGAAGCGCCGGTCGCCGGCACCGTCAAGGACGTGCGCGTGACGCCCGGCCAGCTCGTCACCGCCGGCGCGACGCTGGTGACGATCGGCGCACCTTGACGCCGAACCCCCAACCAACATGCGAGTGATTCTGATCCCCGGCTGGAACGAGCAGTCGAAGCTGATGCGGACGTTCGCCGATGGGCGCAACGGCAAGGACGGCCTGGCGGCGTTCGGCTACGACTGCACGATCTTCCCCGACGGGGACGAGCCCCTACGGGAGCGCATCGACCGCTTCGGCACGTTCCTGGACCGGCTGCATGCGCGTGAGCCGAGCGCCTTTCCGGTCGCGACGGTCGGCTACAGTGCCGGCGCGCTGATCAATCGCGGCTTTCTGCGCGCATATCCGCACCGCGCGAACGAGATCGCGGCGACGGTGCAGATCGCGGCACCGAACGCGGGGCTCGTCACGAACTATGCCGTCGGGACGCTGCGCCTTGCTCGAACACCGGTGCACGTGCTCGCCGACATGGACGTCGCGGCACCGTTCATGACCTGGCTCAACGGGGCCTCGGGATACTGGGTCACCGATCCGGACAACCCGAAAAAGAAGCGCTGGAAGCTCGCGGGCGAACCGTGGGTGATGCCGGAGGGGCATCCGTTCCTGCACGTCGTCGGCCGGATGCCGAAGTACGATCTCCAGAGCGACGGCGTGGTGATGATCGAGTCGGCGACGATGGACGGCGCGATGCCGGTCGAAAGCATCGACCAGGACGAAGCGAACCATCTGAACCTCGGCGCCGCATCGAACTTCTTCGCGACGATCTTCCGGCAATTCAAACACGACGACGCGGTGTGGCCGCAGGTCGTCGAGCTGATCGCCCGCTTTCTGCGAAAGGAACACCTTGCATGAACCACCCGCTCGATTCGGCGCCGAAGCGCGTGACGATTTGCGAGGTCGGCCCCCGTGACGGCCTGCAGAACGAGGCCGTCCCTATTTCGACCGAGGACAAAATCCGCTTCTGCGATCTGCTCTCGGACGCGGGGGTGCCGATCCTCGAAGCGACGTCGTTCGTCAGTCCGAAGCACGTGCCGCAGATGGCCGACGCCGGCGAGGTGTTCCGCCGCATCCGCAAGGACGCCGGCCGCACCTACCTGGTGCTCGTCCCGAACGAACGCGGGCTCGACCGCGCGATGGAAGCGGGCGTTCGCGCGATCGCGGTGTTCACCGCGGCGTCGGAGGCGTTCGCGAAGGCGAACATCCGCATGTCGATCGACCAGTCGGTGGACACGTTCGCTAACGTCGTCAAGCGTGCGAAGGCCGACGGAATGTGGGTGCGCGGCGCGCTCTCGACCGCGTTCGGCTGCCCATTCCAGGGCGACGTGCCGGTCACGGACGTCGTGCGCGTCTGCAAGCGGCTGCTCGACCTCGGCGTCGACGAGCTCAGCGTCGCCGACACGATCGGTGTCGGGACACCGAACCAAGTGTTCGACATCGTCGACGCCCTGCGCGCGGTGGTTCCACCCGAGAAACTCGGCTTGCACTTCCACGACACGCGCGGGACAGCACTGGCGAACACGCTGGCCGCGCTCGAATGCGGCGTGCGGATTTACGACACGTCGGCGGGCGGGCTCGGCGGCTGCCCGTTCGCACCCGGCGCGACCGGCAACTGCGCGACCGAAGACCTCGTCTACTTGCTGCACGGGATGGGGATCGAGACCGGGATCGATCTAGCCAAGCTGCGCGCCGCCTCGCGCTTCATCGCCGGCAAGCTCGGCCGCCCGCTCGCCTCACGCGCCTACACCGCCCTCGAAGCCGCCGACACCCGCACGTCGCGACTCGCCGCGGTTCGGTAGGACCGGACGATGCGCATCGCGATCCGAACCGGCATGTTGTACGATGGAACCGACGCGCCGCCGCGCTCGAACGTCACGCTCGTCGTCGACGACGGACGGATCGCCGAGATCGCCGGAAACGCGGAGCGTGCTGTCGCCGATCGCACGTACGAGGCCGCCTCGGTCGTGCCCGGGTTGATCAACTGCCACGTGCATCTCGAGGTCAACGGCGAACCCGACATCCAGACGTTCTACCTGATCCGGACGCCGACCGAACGCACGCTGGACGCAGCGCGCCACGCGCGCCTCGCGCTCGAAGCAGGCGTCACGACCGTGCGCGACCTGGGTGGCTCGGAGTCCAACGCGATCGCCCTGCGCGACGCCGTCGCGCGCGGCGAACACCCCGGACCGACGATCGTCGCGGCCGGCCGCGCGATCTGCATGACCGGTGGCCACGGATTCTTTCTCGGCCGCGAGGCCGACGGCCCGTGGGACGTGCGAAAGGCGGTGCGCGAGCAGCGCAAGGCGGGCGCGACCTGCATCAAGCTGGTCGCGACCGGCGGCGTGCTGACCAAAGGTGCGGTCCCCGGACAGGATCAGCTCGGCGAAGAGGAGATGCGCGCCGCGATCGTCGAGGCCGCGACGCACGGGATGCGCGTCGCGGCGCACGCGATCGGCACGAGCGGGATCAAGAACGCGCTCCGCGCCGGCGTCACCTCGGTCGAGCACGGCCACCTCCTCGACGACGAAGCGATCGAGTTGTTCCAGTCGCGCGACGCATACCTCGTGCCGACGCTCGCCGCGGTGTGGCGCATCTACGAGAACATCGCCGGCGGCGCGCAGCCCGAGTACGTCGTCCGCAAAGCGACGGAGATCTACCAGCACGCCGGCGAGAACATTCGCAAAGCCTACCGCGCCGGCGTGAAGATCGCCGGCGGCTCCGACGCCGGCACGCCGTACAACCGTCACGAAGACTACGCGTACGAGGTCGAATTGATGTCGACGGTGCTCGGTATGTCGCCGCAACAGGCGCTCACCGCGGCGACCGCGACCGCGGCGCAGCTCATCGGGGTCGACGCCGGCGTGCTCGCGGTGGGCCGTCCGGCCGACCTCCTCCTCCTCGCCGGCGACGCCGGCAGCGACGTCCGCGCGCTGCGCGAACCGCGCGTCGTCGTCAAAGGCGGCGCGATCGCGCACGAACGCCCGTGACGAACTAAGCGCGTGCCCGATCTGCGCGGCCTTCGGGTCGCGGTTCTCGGCGCGATCTCGTGGCCGACGCCGCCGCCCGGCTACGGGCCGTGGGAGCAGGTCGCCTACAACATCGCACGCGGCCTGGTGTCGCGCGGCCTCGACGTGACGCTCTTCGCGACCGCGAACTCATCGAGCCCCGGCAAGCTCGCGGCGGTGGTCCCGGCCGGGTTGAACGAAGATCCCGCGCTCAACGGCGACGTGTGGAGCGAGCTGCACGTCGCGTCGTGCTTCGCCCGAGCACGCGAGTTCGACCTGATCCACAACAACTTCGATTGGAAGCCGCTGCTGTACGGGCTGGCGACGACGGCGCCGCCGCTGATCACCACGGTGCACGGCTTCTCCTCGCCCCAGATCTTGGGCGCGTACTACGCCGCTGCGGCGCGGTCGTTCTACTGTTCGATCAGCGACGCCGACCGCGACCCCGGCTTAGCCTATCTCGCGACGACGTACAACGGGATCGACCCGGCCGAGTGGACCTTTCGCGAAGCGGCCGGCGACTATCTGCTCTTCTTCGCGCGCTTCCACCCGGAGAAGGGCGCGCACCTCGCGATCGAGATCGCGAAGCGCGCGGGCGTGCGGCTGAAGCTGGCCGGGATCCCGCACGACGAACCCTACTTTCACGAGCTGATCGAGCCGCACATCGACGGCGATGCGGTACAGTTCCTCGGCCACGTCACGGGCCCGGCACGCGACGAGCTGGTCGGCGGTGCGCTGGCGCTCGTGCACATGACGACGCGGCCCGAACGCTTTGGGCTGACGCTGATCGAAGCGATGGCCTGCGGCACGCCCGTGCTCGGCGCTCGGATGGGCTCGATCCCGGAGATCGTGGTCGACGGCGTGACCGGCTATCTCTGCGACGACCTCGCCGCCGCGGTCGCGCAGGTGCCGCGGCTCGCGGCATTGTCCCGCCGCGCGTGCCGCGAACACGTGGAGTCGAACTTCTCGCTCGATCGCATGGTCGACCGATACCTTGGTGCGTACGCCGATGCGCTGCAGCTCGGCACACCGCCGCCGCCGAGCGCGGAGCACATGCGCTGGCGCCGTCACGACTGGTGGGACCGGCCGATGGCGTTCACCGACATCCCGCCGCGGCCGCACGCAGCGCTCGAACGGATTCAGTTCCCGTAGGGCGAGCGTCCGTCAGTGCGCGGGCGTGGCTCCCGGGAAGGGACCGAGCTTTGCGAGCTCCACGTCGATCGCAGCGACGATCTCTTTCGCCGAGTTTCGGTATCTCGAAGGCTGGCGGCCGTTTGCGGAGCCGCCGCGGTCGGCGCCGACCCGCGATCCCAAGTCTCCCATGTCTCGCGGAGCCGAGGCGTTGTGCGGAGTCTCCGTCTCTGAATCTACGGTGAATTTACAAAGATCGGAACTGCACCTACACGATGAGCGGCAACGAAGACACCGGTACACGACTTTCCGGGTGAGGAGCTCGTAAGGCGAACGAAAGCACTGCACGGGCATGGCTTCCGCCATCATGACGTCTCGTGACATTCAGGTCGTGTGTCAGCGACCGAACGATAAAGAGCCCGCGGCCGCCTTCGCTCAGCACGTCGATTGGCGGTCGCGCGCTATAGGTAAAGCCAGGACCCCGATCAAGCGCATGAAGAACGGGCGCATCACCACTGATATCGAGGGCAAACTCCACGTCGTCACTGCCGTACCGAATGACATTGCTGAGAAGCTCGCTGAAAACGAGCTCGGAGACATTCATCTCCGCTTCCCTTGCTCCGTATTGGTGCAGCACCCGAACGATGCCTTGCCGCGCTTCGGCAGCGGCGCTCGAATCTCGCACTGCAAAAGCCCAGCGAGCGTCTCGCTCTAGCAAGCCGACCGGGCGCGTCACCGAAACCGCCGCGCTTTCGATGCGAATCGATAGAATTGCAACGTCGTCCAGCACTTCGTCCAGGACATGATCGCTTATGACCGCTGCTGGATTCTCAGCGTTCCATACTTCTGCGCTTTGTAGCGCCTGCCGCACCTTCTGCTCCCCGACCTCAATATCGCGCGTCGCTTCTATCAGCCCATCGGTGTAGAGTACGATCAACGATGAATCGTCCAGGATGATCGCGTGCGAAGTCTCCGATGCGTACGCGTATATCGAGCGGAGGCCGAGCGGCAACCCACTGGCGCCAAGTGTGGTAATGTCACCGGCCGCCGACCGTAGCAGCGGTGGTGGATGGCCGGCCGACGCATACGTAAGGATGAGAGTGATCGGATCAAGGATACCGACGAAGGCCGTTACAATGCCATCGGGTTGTTCCGAACGTAATGCACGGTCGGCCGCATCGAGAATCTCGCTTGGTTCGGCAAGAATTTGAGCTGCTCCGCGAAGGGCTTGACGAACGGCGCCCATCGTGACCGCGGCTAAAAGACCGTTTCCCATAACATCCCCAACGGAGAGAACGATTCGTCCGTCAGTGAGACGGAAGGCATCGTACCAGTCGCCGCCGACGAGCGCTTCTGCTTTTGCAGCCCGGTAAATTGCCCTGAACTGTATCCCAGGAACGATCGGCATCCGGCTGGGGAGTGCAGCTTCCTGAAATGCTGCGGACGCGCGATGCTCGCGCTCGAGCTCCCGCTTGAGATACTCCTGCGCCATATTTGTTCGCGCTAGCTCGGCGACGGCTTCTTTCCGGGCAACGTCATCGCGTTCGGTCGTGCGCTCCGCCAGACGTTGTTCGAGTTCCGCGTTCGTGCGCGCAAGTTCGGCGATGGCGTCGTCTCGGGCAACGTCATCGCGTTCGATCGTCCGCTCCGCCAGACGTTCCTTGAGTTCCGCATTGGTTCGCGCAAGCTCGGCGAGAGCTTCGTCCCGAGCAACGACATCGCGTTCGATCGTCCGCTCGGCCAGACGCTGCTTGAGCTCCGCATTCGTTCGCGCAAGCTCGGCGAGAGCTTCGTCCCGGGCGACGTCGTCGCGCTCGATCGTCCGCTCGGCCAGACGTTGTTCGAGTTCCGCGTTCGTGCGCGCAAGTTCGGCGATGGC
>CALEOJ010000280.1 GCA_937910425.1 uncultured candidate division WPS-2 bacterium | reverse complement strand
CCCCGCCACTGCCGCGATCAGGAATGCGGTGACGATCGCGCCGGCGGCGGTGAGCGGGAGCCCGCGCGCGGTCAGCAGATTCGGCAGGTAGAACGCGAACGACGCGCCGGTCAGATATCGCAGGCCGGTGCTCGTAACCAGAAGCACGATCGCCGCGACGTCGGCCGGCGGATGCGTCTCGGTAGCGCCGGCCGTGCGCCGCGGCGAAGCAGCGTCTGCGTCGCGCGCGAACGACGGCAGGACGGTTGCGACGGCGATCGCCGCGAGCAAACCCGGAACGCTCATCGCGACGATGCTGGCGATGCCGGACCGCGCCAAGAGCGCGGCTGCGACGAGCGGTCCGATGCCGTACCCGATCTGGCCGCCGATCTGAAAGATCGAGATCGCCGAGGCGCGCTTGTTGCCGCCGAGCAGCGACGAATAGCGTCCCGCTTCGGGATGCATCACCGCCGAGCCGATCCCGCCGAGCACGACGAACGCGATTAGCACCGGCAGCGACGCCGCGGCTGCGGTCGCCGAAACCGCGATCGCGATCAGCGCCACGGAGGCCGGCAAGAACCACCAGTGCCCCCGGCGGTCGCTGTACGCACCGACGAGCGGCTGCGCGATCGAGCTGGTCAGATACCAGGCAAACGCAAGCGCGCCCTGACACCAAGCCGGCAGCCCCGCCCGCGTCACGTCGAAGAAGATCACGAACGGGAGGATCCCGGCGTACATATCACTCGCGCCGTGCGCGAAGGCCATCAGGGAGACGCCGCGCAGATCCCAGGGGCGCGAAAGCGAGGACGAGGCGGTGGTCACCGGGCGTCGTTCGCCGCGCGAGGTCCGCGACGCCTCCGGCCGAAATCGCGGCGACGAATGAGCGATTTCATCCTGCGCCGCGCCCGCGTGGACGATTCTGACTCGATCGCAGCGGTGTTCCGGCTCAGCAAGGAGACGGCAATGCCGTATCTGCCTGACCTGCACACGCCGGCGGAAGACCGTGCCTTCTTTCGCGATCGCGTATTTGCGACGTGCGAGGTCTGGATCGCTGAGATCGACGATGGGCTGGTGGGACTATGCGCGTTCCGGGAGGCCTGGATCGACCATCTCTACGTGCATGCGGCGCATCTGCGCCGAGGTATCGGCGGCGCGCTGCTGCGCAAGGCGATGGAGGGGCACGAGCGGCTCGCACTCTGGACGTTCCAGCGCAACGCGAACGCGCGCAGCTTCTACGATGCGCACGGCTTCCGCTGCGTCCGGTTCACCGACGGCCGCGACAACGAAGAACACGAACCCGACGCGCTCTACGAGTGGACGCGCTATTCGTCAAGATCGAGCAGCAGGCGCATCTCGCTTGTTCCTTCGAAGCCGAGGCGGTCGTAGATCGCTTGGCCTTGGTCGCTCGCGTGCAGCGTGACGATGCGGATGCGGCGGCGGCGTGCCTCGTCGAGTGCGGCGCGCGTCGCGATCGTCGCGAGGCCGCGACCTCGATGCTCCGGTCGGTGTAGACGTTGAGAATGTAGGCGCGCGTTGTGCCGACGTCGCGCGGGCCGGGGGGCATCTCTTGCAGCAGCATCCCGGCGCCCGCGGCGACCGTCTTCGGCCGATCGGCCGGCGCGATCAGCCAGCCGAGATAGCGGCCCCGTACGAGCGCGTCGGCGAACCAGGTCCGGCACGCCGCAGAGAGCTCGGCGAAGGCACCGTCGCTCGCAAAGCCCATGTCGGCGAACATCTGCACGCGATGGTGTACCATCACGTCGAGATCGCTGCTGGTAGCAGGCCGCGGCGGAAGATACAGCGGTTCGGCGGTCATGGCACAAGGAGTCGGGGCATCGGTCGGTGAGAATCCGAACGAAACCCGCGCTCTCCTCTTTTGCTCGACTCGTGGGGAAGGATGTTCGTGTACGGCCGGTTTGGGCTGGTTCTGCTCGCGCTCGTCGCGGTGCTCGTCTGGTTTCTCCCGTCCTACTACACCGGACTGCTGACGCAGATCGGGTTGTACGCGCTCGTCACGATCGGGCTCAACATGTTCATGGGCTATGCCGGGCAGGTCTCGCTCGGGCAGGCGGCCTTCGTGGGGATCGGAGCCTACACGTCGGCGGCGCTGGCGGTGAAAGGGCACGTCACGCCGTGGCTCGGCCTGATCGCGGGGGCGCTCGTCGCGGCGCTCGTCGCCTACGTGCTGAGCTTCATCGCGCTGCGGCTGCGCGAGAACCTCCTCGCGCTTGCGACGCTCGCGCTCGGGATCGTGATCAACGTCGTCTTCAACGAGTGGGAATTCATCGGCGGCTCGTCCGGGTTCAAGGACATCCCCGGCTTCGCGCTCGGCGCGTTCACCTTCGATCAGCGCGCCTACGCGATCCTCGCCTGGGCGCTGGTCGCGCTCGGCATCTGGTTCGCGGGAAACGTCGTGCGCTCGAGCTTCGGCCGCGCGCTGATCGCGATCTCGGCCGGCGAGCTCGGCGCGCAGACGCTCGGCGTCGAATCCGAGCGGCTGAAGAGGCAGACGTTCGTGCTGAGCGCGGTGTACGCCGGCGTCGCCGGAGCGGTCTACGCCTCCTCGTTTAGCTACATCGATCCGAGCTCGTTCAGCTTCTTGCTCTCGGTGAACTTCGTGCTGATGTCGGTGATCGGTGGAATCCGCAGCCTGTGGGGCGCGGTCATCGGTGCGGCCGTTGTGGTCGCGCTCGGGCAGGTGCTGCAAAACGTCGTGCCGCTCGTGCTGCCGAGCGCGCGCGGGGACTTCCAGCAGTTCTTTCTGGGCGTCATCCTGATCGCGATGCTGATCCTGCTCCCGCGCGGCATCACCAGCCGTTTGCGCGAGGCGCGCGCGTGATCGCGCAGCTCTGGCAGTACGTGCTGGCCGGCGTCGTCGTCGGCGCGATCTACGCGCTGATCGCGGCAGGTTTCGTCCTGATCTACCAGGTCACCGGGCTGATCAACTTCGCGCAGGGTGAGTTCGCGATGATCGGCGCGATGACGTCGTCGGCGCTCGCGACCGGCGGGATGCCGGTACTCGAAGCGGCGGCGATCGCGGTGCTCGTCGCCTCCGTCACCGGCGGGCTGTGCTACCTGCTCGCGATCCGTCCGGCGCGCGCTGCGACCGGCGTGACGCTGATCTTCATCACGCTCGGGCTCGACGTCGCGCTGCGCGGACTCGGCTTGTTCGTGTGGGGGACGAACCCGCTCAGTCTGCCGGCATTCAGCGGCGGCGCGGCGATCACCGTGCTCGGCGGCGCGCTGCCTCCGCAGGCGATGTGGGTGCTGCTGACCGACCTGCTGGTGTTCGCGGCGCTCTATTTGTTCTTCCGGCACACGTACGCCGGGACGGCGGTGCGCGCCGCGGTCGCGAACCCGCCGATCGCCTCGACCTTCGGGATCCCGCTGCGCACGTTCGCGTTCTGGAGCTTCGTCGCCGCTGCCGCGATCGGCGGGCTCGGCGGTGTCGTCGTTGCACCGATCACGAGCGCGACGTACGACATGGGTTTGACGCTGGGTCTCGCGGGCTTCGTCGCGGCGGTGCTCGGAGGGCTCGACAGCCTGCCCGGTGCGCTGGTCGGCGGCTTCGTGCTGGGGATCGTCGAGAAGCTCGCCGGCGGCGTCCTTTCGACGGGCTGGGAGCAAGGCGTCGGCTTCCTCATCCTCGTGCTCGTGCTCGTGCTGCGCCCGCAGGGACTGCTCGGCCGCGCGGCGCGGCGCGCATGACCGCCGTTGCGAGCCCACTGACGACGACGCTCGAGGTGCGCGGCGTGTCGGTGCGCTTCGGCGGCGTGATCGCGGTCGCCGACGTCACGTTCACCGCGCATACCGCCGAGGTGCTCGGCGTGATGGGTCCCAACGGCGCCGGCAAGACGACGCTGTTCAACGTGATCAGCGGCGTGCAGCGGCCTACCTCCGGCGAGGTCTCGCTCGGCGGAAGCCGGCTGACGGGGCGCGGCGTCGAGGACGTCGCCGCGCTCGGCGTGACGCGGACGTTCCAGACGCCGGTGATGTTCTGGGGCCTCACGGTGCGCGAGAGCGTCGAGGTCGCGCTCGCCGCGCGCGAGTTTGGCGGAACCTATCCGCCGGCACCGTGGCGCGAGCTGCTGCGCTGCGGCTTCGGAACGCCCGGCCGGCGCCGCGAAAATGCGGTGCTGCGTGAATGCGCCGACGCGATCCTGACCGGCGCCGGGATCGCCGCGATGGCCGGGCGGGCGACCGAGTCGCTCGCGTTCGGTGAGGAACGTCTGCTAGAGATGGCGCGCGCGCTGGCCGTCTCACCGAACGTCTTGCTGCTCGACGAGCCGCTCTCCGCGCTGAACCCCGACGAGATCGAGGCGGTGTTGACGTCGATCCGCTCGGCGCGTGCGAGCGGCGTCGCGGTGCTGCTCGTCGAGCACGCCGTCGGCGAACTGCTCGCGGTCGCCGACCGCGTCGTCGTGCTCGACCACGGCCGCAAGATCGCCGAAGGCTCGCCCCAAGCCGTCGCCGCCGATCCGCTGGTGATCGACGCGTACATCGGAGACGAGTTGGAATGACAACAAGCGTGCCGGTGCTGGAGGTCGAGGGGATCTCGACGATTCGCGGGCGGGTCCAGGTGCTGTGGGACGTGAGCCTGACCGTGCAGCGCGGCGAGACCGTCGCGATCGTCGGTCCGAACGGCGCGGGAAAGACGACGCTGGTCGGCTCGATCACGGGCCTCGTGCCGCCGAAGTCGGGCCGCATCCGGATCAATGGTACCGACGTCGCCGGTTCGCCGCCCGAGAAGCTCGCGAGCCGGCGCGTCGCGCTGGTCCCCGAACGGCGCGGGATCTTTGCGCCGCTGACCGTGCGCGAGAACCTGCTGATGGGCGCCTACGCGCGCCGCGCCAAGCGCGCGGAGCTCAACGCCGATCTGGAGGACGTCTTCGGACTCTTCCCCGCGCTGGTGCGCTACCGCGACGCGATCGCCGGCTCGCTCTCCGGCGGGGAGCAGCAGATGGTCGCGATCGGCCGCGCGCTGATGGCGAAACCGGAGCTGCTGCTGCTCGACGAGCCGAGCCTCGGCCTCGCGCCGAAGGTTCGTGCGGAGAACTTCGGGGCGCTCGCGCGGCTCGCCGAGCGCGGCGTCACGATCCTGCTCGTCGAGCAGAACCTGCGCCTCGCCGCGCGCATCTGCGGCCGCGCATATCTGATGCAGAACGGCCGCATCGTCGGGACGGAGACCTCGGACGAGCTCGCGCGCTCGGCCCGCAAGGTCTATTTGGGGGCTCACGGGTGAACCGGGACGCTCGCAGAAGCCCCTCGGGCAATGATTCCTAAGGAGGTCCATGTAGTGCGTTCGACTCTTGCTCGTCTCGCCGCCCTGGCGGTCGCGTCGTTCATCGTCGTCTCGGCGACGCCGCCCCCGCCGGCGGGCGCGGCAGGCGAGCTGTATGCGATCGGTGCCGTCGTCTCCGAAAGCGGTCCGGGAGCGACGCTGGGCCGGCCGGAAGCCGATAGCATCCAGCTGGCCGTCGACGAGATCAACAAGGCGGGCGGCGTGAACGGACACCCGCTGCAGGCGACGATCATCGACGACGAGTCGAACCCGACGACCGCGGTCAACGCCGTGCGCAAGCTGCTCGACCAGCACCCGGTCGCGCTCATCGGTTCGTCGCTGACGCAGACCTCGCTCGCGATGCTGCCGCTGACGCAGGCCGCAAAGGTGCCGCTGATCTCGCTCGCGTCGAGCTCGCAGGTGATCGAGCCGGTCTCCGATCGGCAGTGGGTCTTCAAGATGCCGATCACCGACTTCCACGTCGCGCAAGCGATGCAAGAGTACATGCGCAAGAAGAAGACGACGAAGGTCGCCGTCATCTACCGCGACGACGACTACGGCAAGACGGGCCTCTCGCATTTCAAGGACGCCGGCAGGAACTTCGGCTTTGAAGTGGTCGGCGCCGAGGCGATCAACGCGCGCGCCAGCGACGCGACGACGCAGCTGACCCACATCAAGTCCTCATCCGCGCAGGCGATCGTGGCCTGGACGACGCTGCCGTCGGCCGCGGTCATCATCAAAGCCTATCGCGAACTCGGCATGAATCTGCCGATCTACTACTCCGACGGTGCGGCGACCGGTGTGTTCCCGCAGCAGGCAGGCGCCGCGCTCAACGGCGCGTACATCGCGAGCACGAAGATCAACGTCGCCGACGTGCTGTCGAACAACGACCCGCAGAAGAAGCTGCTCGACCACTACATCGGCCAGTTCGTCAAGGACTACCCGAAGGACGCGCCGGTGAGCATCTTCGGCGGCTTCGGCTACGACAGCGTCTACATTCTGAAGCAGGCGTTCGAGCGCGCGAAGAGCACCGACGGCGAGAAGGTTCGTCAAGCGCTCGAGCACACCGACTATCTCGGGGTCACCGGACAGTTCCGCATGTCGGGCGGCGACCACAACGGGCTCTCGGTGTTCTCGCTGGTCCTGACGCAGGTCGAGAACGGCAAGTTCACGATCGCAAAGTAGACGTCGAGGAAGTCGTATCGTGCTGAGCGGAGCCGAGCGGGAGCGGGCATATCGCGTGCTCTCGCTCGCCCGGGCGCTCGACGAGCGCATGTGGCGGCTCGCGCGGGCGGGCCGCGCGCATTTCGCCGTGCCGTGCAGCGGCCACGAGGCGATCGGCGCCGGCTACGCCATGGCGATGCGGCCGGGCGTCGACTGGCTCGCGCCGCATTATCGCGACCTCGCAGCGCTGGTCGTGCTCGGGATGGCGCCGCGCGACGTGATGCTGTGCTTCTTTTCGCGCCCGTCCGATCCGAACGCACACGGCCGCCAGCCGTACGCGCACTTCGGCTC
Organism: uncultured candidate division WPS-2 bacterium; assembly: GCA_937910425.1. Lineage (GTDB taxonomy): Bacteria > Vulcanimicrobiota > Vulcanimicrobiia > Vulcanimicrobiales > Vulcanimicrobiaceae > Vulcanimicrobium. Next base: position 551 of record CALEOJ010000280.1, on the reverse strand, counting down.
GCGCGCGCTGCACGTGCTCTCGCAACAGGGTCCGCAGCCGAACCACTGCAGTCACGGCGTCGGCTGCGCCTGGGGATCGAAGCTGCTCGGTGACGGCAGCGTCACGGTGATCGCGTTCGGTGACGGCGGCGCGCAGAAAGGCGAGGCGCACGAGTCGATGAACGTGGCGGCGATCCACAAGCTGCCGTGCATCTTCGTCGTCCACCGCAACGGCTGGACGCAGTCGGTGAAGCGCAGCGATCAGTACGCGACCGAGACCTTGGTCGCCCGCGCCGAAGGCTACGGGATGCCGGGGATCGCGGTCGACGGCAGCGACGTCGAGGCGATGCACGCGGCGGCGAGCGCGGCGTTCGAACGGGCGCGGGCGGGCGAGGGGCCGACGCTGATCGACGCGGCGTGCGTCCGCTTCATGCCGAACACCTCGAACGACGACGATTCGCGCTATCGCGACCGCGCCGAGCTCGACGAGCAGCGCGCGGAACGCGATCCGCTGACCCGCGCCCGGGCGCTGGTCGGCGCCGCGTTTGCCGCGCAGGTGGACGACGAGATTA
>CALEOJ010000279.1 GCA_937910425.1 uncultured candidate division WPS-2 bacterium | reverse complement strand
GTCCGCCGAAGCGACCGCGACGCCGACGCCGAGCCCGCCGCCGAATCTCTTGCAGCCCGACAGCGGGACGATCGTGCGCTCGTATTCGCCCGAGGCGAACAACGGCGACGCGCGCTCGCTCGCGCGCGACGGCTTCGCCGTCCCCGACACCGCGAGCGGCCCATGGGTCGTCGTCTTCGAGCTTCCGGGAACCGCAACGCTCACGAGCCTCGCCGCGACGCTACCGGGGAAGACGGACGACGGTCAAGGCGCGACCGCGACGTTCGCACTCTCGACGACGACCGCGACGACGGGTTTCTCCGACGTGGGGAACGTTTCATCGATCAAGGATGCGGTAGCGCAAACGATCGCGCTGAATAGTCAGCGCGCGCGCTGGGTTCGCGTCACCGTCACCCGCACCGGGAAGCAGCAGCCGATCTCGCGGATCGCCGCGTTCGGCACGCTCGGGCCTGCGTCGACCCCGATCGCCGGAACGTACGTGCAGTACGCCGAGCCGTACAAAGCGGGCGCCTTCGTCTCCGCGCCGAGCGAGGCGGATCCGTGGTACTTGCGCGCGGTGACCGTCGGCCAGAACGGAATCAACGGCGAACAGTGCTTCGCCCGCCACACGGGGGACTCGTATCCCGGCACGTTCGACGGCCGCACCTGGCAATGGAAACGTCCCGGCGGCAGCGCCGGCACCTTCGTCGTGAACGACGAAGCGACGGTCTTGATAGCCAACCAGAGCGGCAGCATCACGTACTGGGTGCGCACGCCGCAGCAGCCGCTGTTCTGCGCTCCGCAAGTGATCGGTTCCGGTTCGAGCAACGTCCTGGTCCTCGAAGAGGCCGGATTCCACGCCGTGTACCCGCTCGACGTGGACGGCGCGAAGAGCTTCCCCAACCTGCGCTTCAGCCGGCTGCCGGCGTCGCTCGTCGATCAAGCGGCGCTGAACACCGCCTCGACCGTCGTCTTCGACGGCCTCTGCGACGCCGACGCTTTACTCGCGACTTCACAGAACGACGCGATCGCCGCGTGGGTGCAAAACGGCCACAAACTGCTGATCATCGACGCCGACGAGTGCGGGAAGCCGACGCACTACGCCGCGCTGCCGTATCAGTTCGTCAGCAACAACCCGGGGGCGCACGGCGCGAAGGGGGATCGCCTTATCATCGTCGAGGACGACTCGCTCGGCACTTCCGACAAGACCGATGCGGCGCACGCCTTCGACCCGGCACCTTGGGTGGCGAACGTCAACAACCAGCTCGGCGACGCGAATACCGTCACGACGCAGGACCCGCACTGGTGCGGCCACCTGTTCGGAACCAACGTGAACAACGTCAACGGCTTCATGCAGATGTACGCACTCTACGGGACGGGGCTCTTCATCTACGACGGCTTCGATGAGGATGACAGCGGAAAGCCGGAGTATAACCGCGTCCGCCGGCTCGAGCTCACCCAGCCGATCCCATCCGACCTGCCGTGCACGCAGAAGGTGTCGCTCTCGTTCCTCATCGAGCCGAACCGCAACGGAACGTTCGTCCCCGGCAGCGCGGTGACGAAGACGTTCGCGATGGAGCTGCTCGCCAACCAAGGTTGGAAGGGGCACGTCAACCTGACGACGAGCGGCGACTTCAAGGGCACGGTGACGCCCAGCTCGCTCGATATCGCCGGTGGAACCCACCCGCTCAAGATCGCCGTCTCGATTCCCGCGAGCGCCAAAGCCGGCGATTATGCGGTGATCGTCAGCGGCGACGGCGGCGGCGGGCAGACGGCGCAAGCGACGATCCAGTTCCACGCCAACGTCGCGATGCTCAAGCAGCTCAAACAGCAGCGCCGCATCCGCATCTACGGAATCCATTTCGACGTCGACAAGGCGACCATCAAGCCCCAGTCGGAGCCGGTGATCAAGCAGATCGCCGACGTCATGAAGCAGAACCCATCGTTCCGCTTCCGCGTCGAAGGGCACACTGATTCCGACGGCGGCTTACAGCACAACCAGGTGCTCTCGCAGCACCGCGCCGAGTCGGTCGTCAACGATCTGGTGAAGCGATACCACATCGCGAAGTCCCGCTTGGTGCCGGTCGGTTACGGCTACTCGAAGCCGGTCGCGCCGAACACGACCTCCGCCGGCAAAGCGCTGAACCGCCGCGTCGAGCTGTTCCTCTTGAGCGGAAAGTGAAGCGCTGGACGTGATTTTTTCGCGACGCTTTCTTGCGCCGATCGTGCTGTGCGCTCTCGTGGCCGTCGCCGCGTGCTCCAAGCAACAGTCGCAGACGACCGCGCCGTCGCCGTCACCGTCGGCGACCGCTGAACTGACCGCGGCGCCTTCGGCGTCGCCGGGCGTCGACGCGAGCGCCGCACCGGCGAGCAGCGGCGAAGCATCGGCCGGGCCGACACCCGAGCCGACCCCCACGCCCACGGCGTCGCCGGTCGCGAACTTGCTGTCCTTCCAGAACGGCACCGTGCTGCGCGCCTATCCCGTCGGGGTCGACAACCCGCCGGCGATCGAGCGCGGGGGATACTCGGCCGACGCCAAGGCCGCCGGCCCGTGGGTTTTCGTCTATGAGTTCCCGGGCGTCGCGACGCTGACGAGCCTCAGTGCGGAAGTCCCGATGAAGAGCGATGCCGGGCAAGGCTCGACGGTGACCTTCGCGCTCTCGACGACGAGCGCCACGACCGGCTTCTCCGACGTCGGGACGGTCTCGTCGGTCGCGAGTCCCCAGCCGCAATCGATCACGCTGAACAACCAGCGCGCACGCTGGGTGCGCGTCACGGCCAACCGTACCGGGACGGCGCAGCCGTTCTCGGCGATCGGAGCGTACGGCACGATCGCCCCGCCGCCGGCGACCACCGTGGCGGGCACGTACGTCCAATACGGGAACCCCTACGATCAAGGCGCGTTCCGGCAAGCTCCGAACGAAACCGATCCGTGGTATCTGCAAGTCGTGGCCGCGGGGAACGGCGGGATCAACGGCGAGCAGTGCTACAACGGTCATCTCGGGGTCGCATATCCCGGGACGTTCGACGGCCGCACGTGGCAGTGGAAGCGCAGCGACAACAGCGGTGCGTTTGTCGTGAACGACGAAGGCACCCTGCTCGTCGGGACCCAGGGCCCTCTGACGTACTGGGTGCGCACGCCGCAGCGACCGAAGTTCTGCGTCCCGCAAGTCGTGGGCTCCGGCACGACCAACATCCTCGTGCTCGAGACCGGCAACTTCACCGGGCTCTACCCGATCGATCCCGAGAACGTGAAGAGCTTCCCCAAGCTTCAGTTCACCCGGATCGGCGCCGCGATGGTGGACCAAGCGCTGCTCAACGCAGCCTCGACCGTTATCTTCAACGGCCTGTGCAACGCCGACGACCTGCTCTCGCCAGGTCAGAACGACGCGATCGCGCAGTGGGTGCAGGCGGGCCACAAGCTGATGATCTACGATGCCGACGAGTGCGGTCGCCCGACGCACTACTCGGTGCTGCCGTACCAGTTCATCAGCAACAATCCGGGCGCGCACGGCGCGAAGGGCGATCGGCTGATCCTGGTCGAGGACGATTCGCTCGGCACCTCCGACAAGACCGACAAAGCGCATTTCTTCGACCCCCTCGTGTACGCGAAGAACGGCAACCAGCTCGGCGATGCGAACACCGTCACCACGCAGGACCCGCACTGGTGCGGCCACCTCTTCGGCACTAACGTCAATCACGTCAACGGCTTCATGCAGATGTATGCGCCGTACGGAAAGGGCCTGATCGTCTACGACGGGTTCGACCAAGACGACGGCAGCGTGCCGTCGTATCAGCGCGTGCGCCAGTTGGAGCTCGCGCAGCCGGTGCCGCCAGATCTGCCGTGCACGCAGAAGGCGTCGCTCGGGTTCATCATCCAGCCGAACCGCGACGCAACGTTCGTCCCCGGCAAGGCGGTCGCCAAACCGTTCGCGATGGAACTGCTCGCCAACCAAGGTTGGAAGGGGCACATCACGATGACGACGAGCGGCGACTTCCGTGCCGCCGTCACGCCCAGCTCGTTCGACGTCGCCGGGTCGACGCAAGCGCTGAAGATCGCGGTCTCGATCCCGGCGAACGCAAAACCCGGCACCTACGCGGTCATCGTCAACGGCGACGGCGGGAACGGACAGTCCGCGCAAGCGACGATCCAGCTCCACGCCGCGATCCCCCTCGTCAAGCAGATCAAGTCGCAGCGGCGCATTCGGATCTACGGGATCCACTTCGACGTCGACAAAGCGACGATCAAGCCGCAGTCCGAGCCGGTCATCGCGCAGATCGCCCAAGCGATGCAGCAGAACAAGAGCTGGCGCTTCCGCGTCGAGGGGCACACCGATTCCGACGGCGGCCTGGCGCACAACCAGGTGCTCTCGCAGCACCGCGCCGAGTCGGTCGTCAACGATCTGGTCAAGCGCTACCACATCGCGCGCGGCCGTCTCGTGCCGGTCGGCTACGGCTACTCGAAACCGGTCGCACCGAACACGACGTCAGCCGGCAAGGCCCTCAACCGCCGCGTCGAGCTGTTCCTCCTCAGCGGAAATTGAGGCGCTAAGCCGCTTCGAGCAAGTTCGAAAGGTGCAGCGGGAACGCTAGCTGACGCCCGTGAGCAACTCATAGTCGGGTGCCGCGAGCGCCGCGAGTACGTCCGCCACAGTGACCTCCCGCTCCGGCATGCTCTCTGTTATCGCATGCTGACTGAATCGAACCCGGCGACGATCCCCCATGACGGGAGGGGCCGAGCGTGACGATGCCAACAGTGTGGCACAGCTCGACTTTGCCCGAATTGAGGTTAATTGTGACCAGACGCACCGTTGCGGGTAGATATACGAGCATGCCTATGCAAGCACGGCTCACTCGGCGCAACATGGTATGTATGGTATGTACGGTAGCTGGGCAGCGCTTGGTAGCAGCATCGCTTCTTGCGCTGCTTCTTTTAGGTTCCGCGGGCGTCGCCGATGCCGCGGACTTCGGTGCGCCGCCGTCCGGCGAGATCCCGATCCTCTACAACGATCACACCGTCTACGCGACGCCGGACATCCTCAAGCGCAGCCGTGTCTTGGCGGCGCTGGTCAAGGACGGCCGGATCTACGTGCCGCTGCGCAGCATGTTCGAAGAGATGGGCGCCACAGTCTCGGCGTCACCCGACGGCAAGACCGTCACCGCGACCAAGCCCGGTGCGAGCGTCACCGTGACCGTGGGCAAGTCCGAGGTCGTCATCAACGGCGCGACCCGACCGCTCGACGTGCCGCCGATGCTCTACCACGGCATCGTGCTCGTACCGGTGCGCGTGATCTCCGAGGCGCTCGGTGCCTACGTCCAATGGCTGCCGACCCGCCACGTCGTCGTCGTGCGGTACATCCCGGTGACGCCGCCGCCGTTCGTCGCGACGCCGACGCCCACCGCCGTGCCCGTTGTGCCGACGCCCGTACCGTTCGTTCCCACCCCCACGCCCAGCCCGACACCCGCACGCCAGTCATATACGGCCTTCGTCCAAGCCGCATTCGTAGCGCACAAGAACTACAACGAGTTCTCGGCCGGCCAGTGGTGCCCCGAAGGGTATCTGGTGGCCGGCGCGTGGGCGCCCAACGATTCGGCGTTCGCTGTAAAAGTGGACTTCCGGCAATACGCGTACGTCACGAGCGACAACGTGAGGGACACGATCGGCAACCACTATACGCAGTTCGCGACCATCGACGGCGGCGTCGCGTTCACACCGGTTTTCCTGGCGCGGCAAAGCTCCTTGGATGCGCGCCTGTTGTACAAGGTTGCAGCGCCTCGAATCTACGTCGGCGCCGGATACATTCACACCGCCAACAACTACGGCTACCCACAGTTGAACGGACTCGGCGGCGGGATCGAAAAATTGCCGGACTTGAAGAAGGGGATCAACCTCTTCGGCTCCGCGTTCTACTACCCGGCCGCAAGCGGCAACTATACGATCATGAACCCGGCAAGCATCAATGCCGGCAAGACCTATCGACAGCAGTACCAGATCTTGAAGTACGATCTGGGCCTCGCGCTCGCGACGGAACGTTCCCCATTGTATCTCTACGGTGGTGTCAGCGGCGAACACTATACCGCGAAGCAGAACGCACCGATCGGTCAGACGCATGACGGTCCCTACATCGGCCTCGGCGTGAAGCTCTAAGAGCCGGAAGGACGATGAACATGCTCGAGAGATTCCGTTTCTTCCACGTCGGACTCGTCGCGCTGGTCGGTGCCGCGTCCCTAGCGGCGTGCAGCAGCGGCGGCTGCGGGAACTGCACCGTACCGCCGTTCAACGCCACGGGTGCCGGCGCCATTCCGACTCCAACTCCGACGCCGCTTCCCCCGGGTGTTACGCCGACGCCGACACCGACGCCGCTCCCTCCCGGTGTAACGCCGACGCCGACACCGACGCCGTCGCGTCCCCCACCGACACCGACCCCGACCCCGACCCCGACCCCGACCCCGACCCCGACCCCGACGCCGACGCCGAGTCCGAGCCCGAGCCCGACGCTCCAGGCCCTCTCGTGCAGTCAACGCGCGACGCCCCTCGGGGCAGCTCTCGCGCCGTTCGCGGTGCTGGCCGGCTCGACGGTCACGAATGTCGGTAATACGTTCGTTACGTACGCCGCCGGCGCCGTCACCGGGTCGATCCACGACGATCTCATCGGCGTGTTTCCGGGGACGGCGATCACGGGATTTCCGCCTGGAACCGACGCGGACGGGCCGAACGCGATATACGGTGCCGGGTTTAATACGAACGTCGGCCCGCCATCCGCAGCCCAGGCTGCCTTGACCACCGCCTACACGGCGATCTCCGGAACGGCACCGACGGTCGTTCTCACCGGGACGCCTGACCTCTCCACAACCAGCTCCGGTCTTTCGAGTTGCGGTGCGACGGGAACCCTGACGTGTCCGGCGGGTACCTTCGGTGCCGGAGTCTTCAAAGCGGCCACAACGGCGAGTATTGCTACGGCAAACCTCACGCTTGATGGCGGCGGCAACCCGCAGAGTGTGTTCATCTTCGAGATCGGGACCTCACTCACGACGGTTCTCAACGGCGTAGCCGGCGGCAACGTACTCTTGATCAATAACGCGAGCGCTTGCAACATCTATTGGACCGAGGGCGCTGCAGCAACAATCAACGGCGCGACGTTCAATGGGAACCTCCTCACGGGCCCCGTCAACACCGGTACGGAATCGATCACGATCGGCGCAACGACGTTCAACGGCCGAGCGCTGGCGAAGACGGCTGTTACCATCTCCTCCCCGGTCACGATCACCAACCCCGGCGGAAACTAAAGAACCGATCGACCGGCGCGGCGGCCCGTGAAGTAGACGCTCACGGGTCGCCTTCGTGCGTGTCGGGAGCAGCGTCCACGAGAAGGTGTCTGGTCCGATGGAGAATTTCTCTTGGACACCCCGGATTCGTAGTCGGAGCCGTGATCGCGGCCACGCTCTCGGCTCAGGCTGACGCCGCGGTCCGGGGTGCGGAACGCTATTTCCCGTGCTTTGTCGTGAGCTGGATGCGGGTCGTGGTGACGTCCTGCGTCGCGACGATGACGCTCTGATCGCCGTCGGTGCGCTCGTTGACGAACGTGCCGATCGTCTTGGTGTCGACCGTCATGATACTGTCCTTGAACGTGGCGGGAAGATGCGCTTTGTACCAGTCGGCGACTTTCTTCGCATCGTCCTTCGTCGCATACACTTTCATCACGACGGACCCGGTATTGGTCGTTACCGACATCGATCCGGCGTCGGGGGCCTCGGTCGCTCCGGGATAGACCGGCAGCGTGATGTAGTCGCCGGAGCTCGCCCCATTCGTTCCGCTCGACGTCGAGGTCGTCGTCGACCCGGCCGCCGTGGTGGCGGCTGCGTTGGGCGCGGCGGACGTCGTGGCGTCCGGCGCCGCG
>CALEOJ010000278.1 GCA_937910425.1 uncultured candidate division WPS-2 bacterium | reverse complement strand
CAAAGGCCGGGATTCCACAATTCTCCATGGATCAGATTATAGGGGCTCGATCAGAGGGTCACGGCCAGTGCAACGCCACCGATCAACAGCGCACTTCGTTTCCAGCGATACGCAATCTCGCTCCACACGTAGCGCCAATGAATAGGACCGGCGGACACGCTATTGCTTCTGCTCACCGAGCGCGGATTTCACCGCCGCCTTGAAATCGGCAACCGTCCAAGATCCGTTGAGGCCCAGCGGATTGCCGGCCTTAGCGGGAAAATCCTTGAACTCAACAACCGCCCCGTCAGCTCGTTTGAAATGATAACTGCCGTTGATCACCAGCAGGATCGGAATGTGGCCTTTCAGGCCGAGCGCGCTGAGTCGCGCCTCGCCTGCGGGGCTTTCGGCGTCGAGCTCGACGACTTTCACATGCCCGTTCGTGGTTGCGAGGAAAGCCCGCACCGGCTTGAGCGCATCCTGCACGGGCCAGTGGGGCAGCGCGATGATCTCCACGGTCGGCTGAACGGCGGCGGCCGCAAGCGCTCCTGCCAAGGACGCACTCGCGGCAAACAGGGGAATTGCAAGAGCGAAGCTTCTACGCGTGAGCATGGCTTATTCTTCCGTCTTTCATTTCAACGACGTGGTCGGCTCTCGCCGCCACGTCAGAATCGTGAGTCACCATCAAGAGCGACGTCCCGTGGGTCCGGCCGAGATCGATGAGCACGTCGAGCACCGCGGCGCCGGTCGCCTGATCGAGATTGCCGGTCGGCTCATCCGCGAGAAGAACTGAGGGGCTGTTGATGAGCGCGCGAGCGATTGCCACGCGCTGCTGTTCGCCGCCACTCAGCGCCGATGGCCGATAATTCAGTCGCGCGCCGAGCCCGACTTGGTTCAAGAGATCCATCGCGCGCCGGCGGTACTCGACCGCCGTCATTTGTGCGGCGAAAAACGTCGGCAGCAGCACATTATCGAGAGCCGTAAGCGATGGAATCAGGCTGAACCCTTGAAACACGATCCCAATCGAACGGCGGCGCACATCCGCCATGTCGCGATCGCTCATCCCGGCGAGCTTCTGCCCCATGACGAGGACGTGACCCGCATCGGGTTGCTCGAGGCCGGCAATGATGCCCAGTAGGGTACTCTTTCCCGAACCGGACTTGCCCATGATGGCGGTAAATTGCCCGGCCGCGACGATAAGATCAACGCCCTTCAACACCTCGAGCTCGCCGTAGCGCTTTCGGATGCCTTCGGCCCGGATGGCCGGTTTATCGATGAGTGCAATCGCTGGATCGGTCATGGGCCCTCGTTCATTCACTACGAAGGAGCGCCCAGGGTCGCGGTTGCGGCAGGGCGAGAACGGCGAGGGCCGCCAACACGCTGATCAAGATGCCTCCCGCCGCGGTGAGCGTGGCCATCGGCCATGAGATCGAGACCGGCGCCGTTATGGTTTGGGTCCGATCGATCGCGGCTTGCGGAATAAAGTGCGGGGTCGAACTCAAATCCCAAGGTAGGTCGATGGTGACCGAGATATGCCCGAGAACAGCGGCAATGACGAACGCAAGAATGAGACCGGCCGCGGTGCCGGCGATCGCGAGTGCGACATTCTCGATGAGCACCTGCCGGCGGATTTGTCGCCACGTCCACCCGATCGCTTGCAGAACGGCCATTTCCCGGCGCCGCTCGGCAACCGATGACGCGGTCGCACGCCAAACGAACGCGGCTGCGAAAAGACCAATGCTCGCAGCCACGATTAACCCCATGCTTTGTGAGAGAAAGAGCACGCCGCTGAGCGCCTCTCGCATCGAGAGTTCACTCGATACCACGCCCTTTTTGCCAAGCAAAGTCGTGATCTTGCCGACCACGTCTTGCAACTGTTCCCGATTGACCTTGACCAGTACGAGATTGGCATCATCGGATCCGAACGGATAAAGGGCCCTCACCTCGGGAGCCACGGTGGCCAAGGCTTGCGCCACAGCGAGCGGGGTATACACGTCAGCACGCACGATTTTTCCGCTGCGCGCCGCATCGACGATACCGGCCACCGGAAACGTTTCGTGTCCGACCTTGATCGTGTCCCCCACGTTGATGTGGTTCTTCGTGGCAAAATCGCTGTCGATGAGAACGGCTCGACTCTTCGAGTTGATTGCTTTGCCGTCGACGAGCCGTCCATCGAGCCCGGCCAAGCCCGCGTCGCTGTCTTCGATTCCAAGAACGGACTCATATCGAGCGGGTTCGAGGTCCCAGAGATAGACCGCACGCGTCAGCGCTATTACGCCGGGTAAGGCATGGATTTGCCTGACGATGCCTGCCGGAATCAACGCATTGGGATGGGGAAATACGAGACCCTCAAGCTTCGGTGGGATGTCGCCTTGCAGTTGCACGACCACGTCCGCGCCAACCGTCTCGATCGGTACCCGGATGGCGCGAGCGTAGGAGTCTGCGAGCGCAGTCAGGATCATGGCCGCCAGAACGGCCAGCGCGACGCTCGTCACGGTGACCAGCGAGCGGCCGCGGCGGAAGCCGAGTTCGCTCAGAGCGTAGCGCAGGATGTCCACGATGCTGCGTGGCCGGATCGCGGTTAGGGCTTCGTTTGCGCCGGCGGCCCACTTTGTGGACCCTGCATCATCGGCGGAACGTGCCCCTGCATGTGGCCCATCGGGCCGCCGCCCTGCATCATCATCCCACGCATCTGCGCCATCATCATGGGTCCGCCGCCGTTCATCATGCCCTGGCGGCCCATCATGCCACCGCTGCCCATCGGCCCGCCGTTGGCCATTACGCTGCGCTGCAACGCGACCATCCCTTCGCGCGCGAGATCGCTCACTTCGCCCGCGTGCGCCTGCAAGGCGGCGACGGTCGTCGGATCGCTTGACGTTTGCGTGACGATCACGCCGTTGCCCGTTTGCTGGATCTCGGTATGTATCTTCGCGTTGTTTGCAAAGATCGTCGGCAGCGTGTGGCTCGCTACGTTGAACACTTTACCGTCTTTTAAGCGCTGGTCCATGCTAGCGACGTGGTCCTTGATTTCTTTCGCGACCATCGGATCGTCTGATTCCGTCACGGTACGGATGCCGTTCGGCAAGTTTGTTACGGTCCGCTTGATCTCGCTGTGATTGGCAAGCATCTCGTGCACGACGCTCATGTCGGAGCCGAATGCGCTGTCGCCTTGCATCGGCCCGCTCACGGGGCCGTTGTTCGCAGCTGCGCTAGAAAGCACTGGAGCCGCGATTGCTGTGGTGGCGACGGCCGCCGCCAAGACGGCGGACGCGATGAGGGTTCTAAACATGCGGGTATATCTCCGGGAGTGTCGGTTAGTGTGCCATCATGGCGTGCGCGCCGTGATCCTTGACCTGTGCGGCGAACCATTCATGGACTGCCGCGACGAGCTTGGGATCGGACGTCTTGAAGCGAATGCTCGCGCCGTTCTCCGTGCGGAGATAGTTGATGGCAATCCGGCTTGCGCCGGCACGCAGCTGCGGAAGCCCCGGCATGTTCATCCCGTGAATCGTCGCCGGGTCGGAGAAATCGCCGCGCGTGAAGGCGCTGGCTTCTTTGCGCAGATGCGAACGCACGAGCGCGATCTGCCGCGGATCTCCGTCATGCACCATTACGGTCTGCACGCCGCCGTCGGGCGTCGGCTCGAACACGTGCATGGTGCGGTTGAGGTCGAACGGCATGACCTCTGCGCTGCCTCGCTCGACCATCGCTGCGTGCGAGGACGGTATCGTGCTATCTGCAAGAGCCGGCGCCGCGGCAAAGAGAAAGGGGAGGGCGCCGCAGGCAAGAGCGGCTGCGATGTTCTTAGGTTTCACGAATCACCTGTAGGAGCGTGTCGAGGGATGCGAGGACGGCGTCTTGTTCTGCTGCCGGGATGGCCGCGAAGATCCGCTCGAACTTTGCCTGACGCGAAGCGGCAAGATTTGCAGCTGCGTTTCGGCCGTCGTCGGTGAGATGAACCTGGACGATCCGGGTGTCTTGCGGCTTGCGCTTCCGCGCGACCCAACCTCGCTTCTCGAGCGTGGTGACGATGCGGCTCACGGAGCTTTTTTCGAGTCGCAGACGTGCCGCAAGCCCATTTTGGGACAGCCCCGGCTCACGGTCCAGCTCAAGCAAGGCGTGCGCTTCCGCAACGGCAACCGGTTGACCGCATGGAGTCCGGTCGGGTTGGTGCAAGCCAAGCGTGCGGATCAACGCGACCATCGTCGCCTGGAATTCAGAGCTGGGGTTGCGCTGTGCCGTCGTTCGCAGTGAGGATGTTGTGGCTTTCAACCGTTGCAATATACAACAGTTTTGCCCCTCTTGCAAGCCTCGGGCTAAGCCTCGTATCAAGCGATCGGCGCGAGAAAGATCTATAGCAACATCGTCAGCTCAGAAGTGCCTTCCCGCCCGATGCGGGCCGATTTCCACTTCGCAGCCATCGGAGGGAGCGTCTCGATCCTCTCTCCGAATTCATGGAGTACCAGCACGACTTCGCGGTCATAGTTACCACGCTCGTGCTTCCGATCGACGATCAGCGGAGCAAACATGCCGCTGAAGAGCCCGTCGCCTCTATGCGCATGATACCAACGGGTTCCACCCGGTGTAGCCGTAAATTCGTATCGGCGTGAACCGTTCACCGGCACGGCAGGCGACCCGAGCTCGATGACGCCGTCGACGCGGTCCGACGCGACCAAGCCGTGCCAATGAACACTTTGAAGGTCCGTCGTGCGGTTCTGCACGTTGACCGAGAGGTGGTCGCCCTCGGTAACGCGCAGAAGCGGCCCCGGTACGATGCCGTTATAAGCTGCGACATTGACCGTCAGTCCCGGTCGCACCGACCAGGCGACCTTACGGATCTCGAGAGAAACCGATCTGTTCGACGCCGCGACGGTGGGAGAGCCGAGTGATGCCCCTGCCGCCGCCAGCGAAGTGAGGAACGGTAACCGTTTCATTCGTTAGCGCGAACTGGGTAGCTGCGATCCGCCTGCACGTCCACCACCACCAACGACGTTTTTGCTGCGAGTTGCGTTGACGGCGTTGTACACCCAAGCAATGATCGCGCCCGCCAGTGCGGCAACCACCGCACCGTAGATCCACATGATGCCGAAGCCGAAGCCGTATCCATAGCCCCCCATCATCCAACCAGGCCCGTAGGAGCCGCCGTAGCGCCCGCCCATCATACCGCCAAAACCCATCATCGGCAGTCCGATGAACAATGAGATAATGATCGCCGCAACTCCGGTCGCAACGGCCAATGCCAGAGGATTCAACTTCTGATACTGCTGGGATTCCATCGAATGATCCCTCTCCCTTACATTTGCATTATTGAGACGTGATTCAGAAAGCCCACCATTTGAGCCATCGTTTTTCAAACACGACCTTCGCCATATGCCACAACACTGAGGGCGCTTTCAAGTTGATTTGCGGGCTTGGCTCGGCAAAGAAGTTGCCGCTGCCCATCGCAGCCTTTCCATCGCCACTCTCAACGAAGCAAGCGCCGTGCCCGTCGAAGGCGGACAGCGCCGACTGGGAGCGCCAGGCATCTGCAATGTTGCGCGCAACGACCGTCGCCTCGGCGTCTGCAAATACCCCTGCTTTGGGAAGCGGCTTCCCCATCGATAGTGGGATCGTGACGATGTCCCCGATCGCGTAAACATCTTTATGCGTCGTTTCGAGGGTGGAGCGGCTTACCGGGATCCACCCTGTCTCGCCACCCAGGCCGGAGTTCGCCACAATACTAGGCGCGCGATGCGGCGGAACGTACGCCAGCACATCGTACGCAGCTGAAGCTCCGTCAGCAAACGTAATCACGTGCGCAACGGGGTCGACGGATGCCACCTGTCTATTTGATGAATACGCGATACCCTTGCTGGCAAGCATTGCTTTGATGGCATCGGAGACTGCTGGCCCTGCGACCGCCATGGGAGCAGGCTCAGCTGCGTACATCTCGATCGTCGCCCTTCCGCGAATGCCTCGCTTGCGCAACGAGTCCTCAATAAGCATCGCGGCTTCGTATGGAGCTGCGGGACATTTGTAGAGTGGAGCGGCCGTCAGTACGATAACCTTCCCGCCCGTGAACTCCTTGAGCGCATCACGCAATGACTGGGCACCCTCGAGGGTATAGAAATTGTGGCCAGCCTCGACCAACCCGGGAATAGCTTCGGGCGCCAACTCGGCACCGAGCGCAATGACAATCGCGTCGGCAGCAAAACGTTGCTCGCCGACCGTCACGGTGCGATTCGTGGGGTCAATCGAATCGACGTTTCCTTGCACGAACTCGATTCCGCGGCGGAGCAACGCGTGGACAGGCCTTTGAATCTCAGTCGCAGTTCTAGTTCCGACGGCGAGCCATAAGAGTGATGGCGCAAACAGATGAATCGGATTGCGATCGACGAGAATGATTCGGTCGGTCTTCGCCGTGCGTTTTCGAAGCTCGTTCGCGGCAACCATGCCGCCGACGCCGGCCCCTAAAACGATTGCCGTCTGAGTCATCGTCTAGAACACCAGCACTTTGTCAGCGCTGGCCGTCCACTCGGTCAACTCGTCCATGGAGCTGCGCTGCGCACCATCGATCAGCTCCTCATCCCGAATGCCGCGCGCGTCCATGCAGGTACCGCATACTCCGATCGTGCCTTTGTTGCGCGCCACGTTGCGGAGCATTACCTCAAGGTTGTAATAATCCGGTGGGACCTTCTGCCCTCGCTTTGCACACGCGGCTGCGTCTCCGATAAGGAATATCGAGACTGCCGTCCCGTTCTTGGAAAGCGACCCCGCTAAACGCAGAGCGTTATAGCAGCGCTCGGTGCCGTACGGTGGATCGTTGAGAATAAAGAGGACTTTCAAGGGCCGGCTCCTGCAAGTAGGACTATCAAGGCTTCAATTGAATATTTGAGGCCATGGCGACACGTGCCTTCAAAGACGACCTCTATCCACGGTTCGCGAACATCGCCGCTGCCTTGGGCAGTCCCAAGCGCTTCGAACTCCTCGACTTATTGGCGCAGAGCGAACGCAGCGTCGACGACCTCGCCCGTGAGACCGATCTCTCGATCGCCAACGCTTCGCAGCACTTGCGCAAGCTGCACGCGGCCCATCTGGTCGAGACGCGCCGCGAAGGAACGTTCGTCCATTATCGCCTCGCGTCACGAGAGGTCGCTCGACTTCTGCGAACCGTTGTGGAAATCGCCGAGCAACATGACGCAGGCTTGGCGCGCGTGGTTCAACGACACCTAGGTGAGCGCTCGGGGCCTGACATCACGGCTGACGAGTTGAGGCGCCGGCTGGACGATCCATCGCTCATCGTGCTCGATGTACGGCCGCTGCGCGAATATCGAGCCGGACACATCGCCAGAGCTCAAACATTTCCAGTTGACGAGCTTGCCCAGCGCCGGCGACTGCCGTTTCCGAAGCAAGCCGAAATCGTCGCGTATTGCCGTGGGCCGTATTGCACTTTTGCCGACGAGGCCGTCATGATTCTACGCCGCCGCGGATATCGTGCTCGCTGCCTGCGCGTGGGCCTTCCCGAGTGGGAGGCTCTGGGCTTAGCGGTCAGCCGGTCAGCGTGACGATGCGCCGCCTGGGGTTGCGCGCCAACGCGCAGCAGTTTTAACGTCCCCGTGCTCACCGTGCCCGGTCACCAGACCCGATGTCACCCTGAGCTTGTCGAAGGGTCACGGTGACATCGGGGTCTAGTGGCGCTGCGAGATGAGCACGGAGATGTTAGACGCACGGGCGAGGACGAGCGCTGAAATCAAAGAGGCGCGCTCGGCAGAGCGTGCCTCTTCCTTTTTGGACGCGGTCGTTCGCGCTTGGAGCGATCGTTCGCGCTTGTCGCGATCGTTCGCCCTTCGACAGGCTCAGGGTGACATTGGGTCTGGTGGCGGTGCGGGATGCGCACGGGGACGTTCGCCTTGGCCCGATTGTTTGCGCCTACTGGTCGACGAAGTCGGGGTATTCGCTTTTGGCGTATTTGTCGTCGGAGGGCCAGGCGGTGATGCGATCGTCCCATGGCGTCGCTTCGCGTTCGGGGAGGGTGACTTCGGGTTCGACGCCGGCTTTGTGCAGGGTCACCAGCGTCTCGACGTGGCCGGTTTGCGGGAACATGTCGAACGGCTGCACGACGCCGAGTGCGTAGCCGCGCTTCGCGAGGTAGGCGAGGTCGCGGGCGAGCGTCGCCGGGTTGCACGACAGGTACCACAGGTTCGGGACGCCCGCCGTCGCGATCGCGTCGAGCGTCGGCTCGTCGCTGCCTTTGCGCGGCGGGTCGAGGAACACGATCGCGGCCTCGTCGAGCGCTTGTTTTCCGTCCTTGTTCGCGACGGCGCCTTCGACGCGGCCTTCGACGAAGCGCACGCGGTCTTCGACTTTGTTGAGGGCGGCGTTCTCGCGCGCCTCACGCACGGCGGCCGGGTTCTCCTCGATGCCGACGACGCGCGCGCCGCGCGAGGCGAAGAAGATCGCGAACGTGCCGGCGCCGCAGTACAGGTCGACGACGGTGCGGTCCGGCGCGAGCCCGGGCGCGAGAAACCGGAAGATGCGTCCGACCATCTCGCTGTTGACTTGGAAGAACGACGCCGGCGAGACGCGATAGCGCACGCCCTCGATCGTCTCCTCCATCTCGCGCTGGCCCCAGACGTACGACATCTTGCGGCCGAGCACCGCGTTCGCCGTCCGAGGTTCGAATGAGTTCGAGATGCCGACGACGCCGCGCACGCGGCGCGCGATCGCCGGCGCCTTCGCGCGAATCTCCGGCGACTGCCGGTCGGTCGTGATCGAGAGCACCGCTTGCCCCGAGGCGGCACCGGCGCGCACGATCGCGTGCTTCGCGCCGGTGAACGCATCGCGCGAGTCGGGCGCGCGCGCCGCATCGTACAGTCCGGCGATCGCGGCGTCGAGCTGCGGCAGCACGACCGGGCACGAGTCGATGCGCACCAGCGCGTGCGAGCGCGCTTGGTAGAAGCCGAACGACGTCTCGCCCGCGGTCTGGTCGACGACCAGCGCCATCTTGTTGCGGTAGTTGCGCGGGTACGTCATCCCGACCGGACGCCGCACGTCGACGTTCTCGAAGCCGCCGATCCGGCGCAGCGCGCTGCGGACGATCTGCTCCTTCCACGCCAGCTGCGCGGGGTACGCGAGGTGCTGCACCTGACAGCCGCCGCACACGCCGAAGACGCCGCAGAACGGCTTCGCCCGCATCTCCGACTCGAACTCGTACGCGACGACCTCGCCGACCGCGTACTTCGGCTTCACCTGGGTGATGCGCACGCTGGCACGCTCGCCCGGCAGCGGACCGGCGACGAAGACGACCACCCCGTTCATGCGGCCGACTGCCTGCCCGTTGGCGAGCAGGTCGGTGAACCGCACCGACGCCACGGTCCCCGGAGCGAGGCCGCTCGCCGGGCGGGACGCCTGCACTACGTCTGTTTCTTCTCGTCGAGGGTCTTGATCAGCCGATTGGCCTCCTGGATGAGGTCCTGGATACGGTCGGCGGTCTCGTCGGTCGCCGGCGGGCGCTGCTGCATGATCGTCGCGCGCAGGACGAAGTACGTCAGGGCGGCGGCCGAGACGGCTCCGATCCCGATCCCGACCCACAGGAAGGTGCGGCCAACCGCTGAGGACCGGCGCCGCTGCGGAACATCGGTCTCGGAGTTCGAGGCGCTCGTCTGATCGGTCACGGGCCGATGTTTCGTCGGAGGTGGGCCGCGCTCCGTCCTAGGCGCGGCCCCAGCCGAGCACTTTCGCGATCATCTGGGACCGGTTCCAGCGCACCGTCCGCAAGGTCGGCGAACGCCCATTCGCTCACGGGAACGAGATCGACGATCGACCCGACGATGGGCCGGGCGACGGTTGAATCGTCGTCCGTGCGCCTTGTTCAGGAGCACTTCTCGCGGTAGCATGGGCCTGGAGGCGATACCATCGTGGAACTGGGGATGCCGCGGCCGGGTTCGGAGGCGAGCAATCGGTCGCTGAGCGGTTCGATCAGCACGATCTTCACCGGCAGGCTCGAACGGTCGTGGGGTCGCGCGTGCCATCTCGCCGGGGCGAACTGTTTGCTCTCGAATAGCGGCGGCGAAGATCGCACCGCGATCGGCCTGTTGCACGGGCTGCGCAGCGGCTGTTTCACCGATCCGGCGTTCGAAGCCGCGTAACTTGGAGGTGTCGTGATGGTTCTCTGCCCGTGCGGTCATACAATGGACGTTCACGACCATGCCGGTTGCGGGGGCGACCGCCGGCTG
The DNA here is from genome assembly GCA_937910425.1 of uncultured candidate division WPS-2 bacterium. GTDB lineage: Bacteria > Vulcanimicrobiota > Vulcanimicrobiia > Vulcanimicrobiales > Vulcanimicrobiaceae > Vulcanimicrobium. Next base: position 2,459 of record CALEOJ010000278.1, on the reverse strand, counting down.
GCGTGCCGATGCTCGCGCGATCGGTACACCGCGCTCGAAGACGCCGTGGACGCGGCGCGGCGCGGCGCGGAGGGCGCGCAGATTCTGCGTCGCCAGAACGCCTCGCGGCCGTCACAGTGAACGAGACAAACTGGTCGTGCGTGTGCGCCGACGACTGGTCCGCGCGCGATCTGCGCGCTGAGGCGTGTTGCTATCTCAAACGCTATGCGGACCCGGGTGCCTCTGATCTGAACGGTGCGGAAGCGATCGTCGGGGAGCTCCTCGCCAACGTCGTAAAGCACGGCGCGCCGCCGTTCGGCGCGTGCATCGATTGGTGCGAGGAGCAGGCGACGTTCTGCATCAGCGACCGAGGCGATGCGACGCGGCTCCTCTACGCGGTGCCGGACCGGTTCGCGGAAAGCGGCCGTGGACTGCTGATGGTCCGCGCGCTCGGCGGGCAGTTCGTCGTCGATCCCCCGTGCCCGGACCGGCGCGGGCTGCGCGTGGTCGTGCAGTTGCCGGTCTGGAAGCGGGTCAAGACCGCGGCGTAAGCCCCTAGGCGGCCGCGGTCACCTCGACGTCGGCGGACTCGAGCTCGCGCTTCTCGGACCCGGTGATGATCTTGGCCAGGTCGAGCAGGATGATCAGCCGGTCCTCGATCTTCCCGACGCCGCGGATGTACTCGGTGTCGACGCCGGTGATCATGTCGGGTGCGGCCTCGATCTGGTCGACCGGCAGCCGCAGCACTTCCGAGACCGAGTCGACCACCATCCCGACCCGCTTCGAGCCGATCTCGGTGACGACGATGCGCGTGTTCTTCGTGTGCTCGGCGCGCGGCATTCCGAAGCGCGCGCGCAGGTCGATGATCGGGATCAGCTGCCCCCGCAGGTTGATCACGCCTTCCATGAACTGCGGCGCGCGCGGCACGTGCGTCACCGCGACCATGCGGTTGATCTCCTGGACCTGCGCGATGTCGACCCCGTACTCTTCCGAACCGAGCTTGAACGAAACGACCTGAATTGTCTCTGACATATCTTTCTCTTTAAACTCCTGAAAACTCGGCGCGGGTTGCTTTGCCGGTGCCGTAGGCGCTGGCGACCAGCGAGTGAACGTCGATGATGAGGGAGATCGAGCCGTTGCCGAGGATCGTCGCGCCGGAGATCCCCGCGATCCGTCCGATCACGTCGGAGAGCGGCTTGATGACGATCTCTTGCTCGCCCTGGAACGAGTCGACGACGAGGCCGACTTGACGGCCCTGCAGGCCGACGATGACGATCATGACCTTGGCGGGGTCGCGCGGCGCGTCGAGCCGGAAGAACTCCGCCACCCGGATCAGCGGGACGACCTGGCCGCGCAGGGTGATGACCTCGCCGCCGTGCACGGTGCGCACGTCGGAGGCGTCGATGCGCTGCGATTCGATGACCGCGTCGAGCGGGATCGAGTAGAGCTCGTCCGCGACCCGCACCAGCAGCGCCTGGATGATCGCCAGCGTGAGCGGCAGCTTCATCGTGAACTTCGTGCCTTCACCTTGCACGGAGTCGACGTCGAACACGCCCTTCAACCGCAGGATGTTCTTCTTGACGACGTCCATCCCGACGCCGCGGCCCGAGACGTCGGTCACCTGAGCGGCGGTCGAGAAGCCGGGCGTGAAGATCAGCTCGACGATCTCGCGGTCGCTGAGGCGGTCGCTCTCGTCGACGACGCCCATGCGGATCGCCTTTTCGCGCACGCGCTGGAGGTCGATCCCGCCGCCGTCGTCGGAGATCTCGATGATCACCTGATTGCCTTCGTGATAGGCGTTCAGCTTGATCGTGCCGTGACGCGGCTTGCCGCGCGCTTCGCGCACCTCGGCCGGCTCGATGCCGTGGTCGACGCAGTTGCGCACGAGGTGCATCAGCGGCTCTCCGACCTCGTCGACGATCGTCTTGTCGAGGTCGGTCTCGGCGCCGGCGATCTCGAGGTGGATCTCTTTGCCGCGCGCCTTCGCCAGATCGCGCACGACACGCGGGAAGCGGTCGAAGACCTGCCCGATCGGCACCATGCGGACTTTCATGATGCTCTCTTGAATCTCGTTGGTCGTGCGCGCGAGCAGCGCCGACGACTCCGAGAGATCCTTGGCGAGCGAGGCCGAGACACCGCCGCCGCCGCCCCCGCCGCCGCGCCCGTTCGTCCCGAGCGCGCGTCCGAGCGTCGCAGCGATATCCGAGATGCGCGTCCGGTTGATCACCAACTCGCCGACGAGGTTCAACAGGCTGTCGAGCCGTTCGATGTCGACGCGGATCGTCTGGTTCTTCGCGGAGACCGGCCGCTTCACGTCGGGCGCGGCCCCGTTGACCGGCGCGCCCTTCGACTTGTCATCCTGAGCTTGTCGAAGGGCCGGGATGACCGGTGGCGCAGGCGACGACGCAGTGGATTGCGGCTCGAACGCGGCAGCGAATGGCGCCGCGGCCTGCGGCATTCCGGGCGAGTCGGTCGCGAAC
>CALEOJ010000277.1 GCA_937910425.1 uncultured candidate division WPS-2 bacterium | reverse complement strand
AGTGCGAGCGGGCGGCGAGGCAACACGTTAGGTCGAGTACGCGTAAAAGAGCGCGCGGGCGGCGTGCGCGCGACCTCCGCTGCGGAACGGAAATCCGGTCGTCCACCCGGCCGGTACCGCTTCGATCGCGAAGATCTGGTTTCCGTACGGGAACTCCAGGCTGCCGCGCACCGCGCCGGTCGAGACGTCGACGGCATGGATAGCACACCGGCTGCGATCGACGTCCAAGCCGGGAGCGTACTGCTTGAAGCGCGGGATGACGCGCGACGTGCCGACGAACGCGAGATCGCCGGCGAACGCGAGGCCGCGGGTCCAGCCCGGCAGCCGGGTCATGGGCTCGAACCGTCCGTCCGCCGTGACACCGAACTCGCCGTAGCCGCTGTCGTCGACCCACACGCGGCCACGGTGGAGACGTGCCGAATGCGGTCGCGTCAGGCCGCGCACGACCGGCTCGCGCGTCGCGCCCGAATAGATGACGCCGCGGCGATCCACCGGGTACGCGGGATGCCCGGGGCGATACCGGCCCGGGCGTTCGCCTGACGCGGAGAAGAACGACGATGAGAGATCCGCGCCGGCGGCGATCGAGTTGAGCTGAATGTAGTTCCGGTCGGTCATCGGCGCGCCGTTCTTTTCCACGGAGGACGGCCACCAGACGGTCCTGGCTCCGTCTGCGCCGAGCTCGACGACGGTGTTCTGCCCGACCGCGTTGGCATGCAGCCGTCCGTCGATCATCGCGAGATCGTGCACGTAGGAGCATCCCGGCAGGTACCAGCTCCGCAGCGGAACGAGCCGTCCCACGGACGGCTCCGCGCCGCGCGTGACGTCGCGCCGGTCGAGCGCTCCGCAGACGCGGCCGAACTCGAAGATCTGATTCGGATTGCGCGTCGACGCGACGTAGAGCTTTTCGCGCGCCGCGTCGAACGCGATCCCGGACGGGTGCGGCAGGCGGATGTAGGAAACGCGCGGCTGCAGCCCTGGCGAGATCGCGAGCACGAGGTGCTCGTACTCACGCGAGACGATCAGCGTGACGCCGGCCTCGGCCAGCGCATCCCACCAGCCGCGCGAGGCCTTCATGCGCAGCAGCGCGTCGTCTGCCACTCCCGCGTCCGACCACTGCGCGACGACCGCCTGCGGATCGCGCCACTCTCGTCCTTGCGCCTCGGACCGCTCCGCAAGCGAAGGGCTCATCGTTTCCGCCGCCGCGTCTCGCGAAAGAGGCGGTACGCGCCGACGTACATGGCGATCGCCGACCGGTAGCCCGTCGTCGATCGGCCGCCGTGACGCCTGGTGGAGAAGATGGGCACCTCGATCATCGGGTAGTCGCAGCGCCGGCAGACCGCAGTGAACTCCGCGTCGATGAGGTCGTCGTCGCGCTCCAGCGCCAGCAGCTCTTCGAACGAGCGCGGGAAGATCTTCGGCGTTCCGTTGATGTCCCAGCACGAGAGGTCGAACAGGGTTCGGCACTCGATGTTGTACAGCAACGACCCCACGCGCCGCGGGAGGCTTTCGCGGATCTTGCGGTTCGCTTTCACGACGGTTTCGGGGAACGCGCGCGCATAGAGCAGCATCAGCGCGAGGTCGCGATCGGTCGTGCGCGCGGAGTTGGTGTAGCAGAGCAGCGCCCCGCGGGCTTCGCGTATGCCGCGTCTGACGGCGCGCCCCCAGCCGCTCCGTTCCTCCTCGAGGGCGCGCACCGCGGGATAGCGCGCAGCGAGCCCGTGCGCGATCTCGAGCGAAGCATCGCGCGACGCGTTGACGACGAGCAGGAGCTCGTGATCGATCCCGGCGGCCTGCAGCGCGCGCTCGTACCCGTCGACGATCTCGGCGAGATGATCCGCTTGATTGTAGATCGGCAGGATGATGGAGAACGCCGGTTCACTCAAATGCGCTCTCCGGTCATGAGCGCCAGGACGCGTGCTGCGATCGCGTCGCGTCCGAGACCGTGCAGGGCGTGGTAGAAGGTCTGGCTTCCGCTGCGCGCCTGCGGCGGTCGGCGAACGCCGATCCGGACGAGCCGCGTGCCGGCGCCTGCCTCCGCGATCGTCTCGGCGACGAGCGATCCGAGCGCGCCGTTCACGTATTGAGCCTCGACGCTCACCAGCAGCGAATGCGAACGGGCGAGCGCGGCCAGATCCTCGACCGGCGACGGATTGAACGTGGAGACGATCGCGACGGTCGCGGAGAGTCCCTGCGCCGCCAAGAGATCCGCCGCCCCGCAGGCTTCCGCCGCTAGCGCGCCCATCGCGACCAGCGCCAGATCGCGACCTTCGCGGACGATCTCGGCACGGCCGGTGCGGAACCGGCCGTTCAAACCCGGGACCGTGATCCGCTCGTCCTTGCCGATGCGGTAGTACACCGGCCCGTCGTGGTCCCATGTCGCGAGCAGCGCCGAACGCAGTTGCCCAGGCTCAGCCGGCGTGACGATCAACAGCCCGGGGTGCGGCCGCAGCGCCGCCGCGTCGTCGATGCCGTGATGCGACGGCCCCGCGGTTCCATACTCGAACCCGGCACCCACGCCGACGATGCGCACGGGAAGGCGGTGCAGGATCGGGCCGTTGCGCAGGAACTCGTACGGTCGCAGTGCTGCGAACGGCGCGATCGAGTACAGGAACGGCAAGAAGCCGCCCTCGGCGAGTCCCGTTGCGATCCCGACCATGTTCTGCTCGGCGACGCCGACGTTCACGAACTGATCGGGCAGCGCGTCGGAGAACGGCTCGAGCGCCATGTAGCCGAGGTCGGCGGTCAGCAGCAGCACGCGGCGATCCGCCCGCGCGATCTCCGTGAGCGTGTTCGCGAACGTCGCCCTCACGTCGCGGCGATCTCGTTCATCGCTTGATCGAACTCATCGGCGGACATCGGCCAATAGTGCCACTTGATCCGGCTCGTCATGAACGAGACGCCGCGGCCGAAGACCGTGCGCGCGACGAAGACGTGCGGCCGCGGATCGCCGACCGCGTCCTCGACCGCGGCGCGTATCGCCGGCACGTCGTGGCCGTCCAGCTCGCGCGCATCCCAGCCGAACGCGCCGAACCGCTCGGCGGCGTTCTCGATCGCGATGATGTCGCGGGTGAACCCAAGCGCTTGCTGACCGTTCGAGTCGACGAACACGTACAGGTTCGAGAGCCCGTGCTGCGCGGCGAACATCGCTGCTTCCCAGGTCGATCCCTCGTTGAGTTCGGCATCGCTCACCAGCACGAAGACGCGCCGCGACGAACCGCTCTTGCGCGCGGCGAGCGCGCTTCCGGCCGCCATCGCCAGTCCGTGGCCAAGCGATCCGGTGGAGAAATCGACCCCGGGCAGATCGGCTTCAGGATGCACGCCCAGCAAGCTGTCGTCACCGCAATACGTCGCGAGCTGGTCCTCGGAGAGCCACCCGCGCAGTGCGAGCGCCGCGTACAGCGCGAGCGCGGCATGGCCTTTCGAGAGCACGAAGCGGTCGCGCTCGGGATCGTCGGGGGCCTCGATTCGCAAGATTCCGCCGTAAAGTGCGGCGACGATGTCGGCGATCGAAAGCGCGGAGCCGATGTGCCCGACGTTCGCGCGCCTCGATTCGCGCAGGACGTGCTCGCGCACGCGACGGCCCGTCACAGCGAGGCGGCTGTCCGCGGTGCTCATACGGCGCTACTCGAGCGGCGCGCGGGCGGTCTCATAGAACGAACGGCGCTCCTTGGACTCCGACAACCACGCCGCGGTGCGCCGGAAGCCCTCCTCGAACGGTGTGAAAGGCGCCCAGCCCAGCTCGGCGCGGGCTCGCGCGATATTGGCGACCCAGGCGGTCGTATCCCACGTGCGCGGTGCCATCGCACCCCACCGAGGTTCGGCCGTAATACCGAAATACGATCGTCCCACGCCGACGACGGTGCGCAGCGTCGTCTGCGTTCCTGTCCCGATGTTGTAGGTGCGACCCGGCGGAACGTCGGCGCTGAGCGCTGCCTCGTACGCCGCGACCACGTCGTCGACGTACACGAAGTCGCGCGCCGTCTCCGGCGACACCAGCGGCGGATACGTTCCCTCCAGCCCGCGCACGACCAGGGCCGGGATCAGACGGGTCGGCTCTTCGTACGGTCCGTACACGGAGTACAGCCGCAGCGTCGTCGCGTGCAAGCGGCCCGACCGCCCGGCGTGCCGCGCGTACGCCGTCGCCGCCGCCTTCGTTACCGCGTAAAGACTGTTCGGCTCGAGCGCCTCGTCTTCGTCCGGCGCGTGGTTCTTGAAGCCGTATTCCGACGAGCTGCCGGTGTTGACGAAACGCTCGACACCGTGCGATGCCGCCGCGTCGATGAGATTGACCGAGCCCTCGACGTTCGTGCGCACGCAGGCTCGGAGGTCCGACTGCGAGTCGTACGCGCCGTACGCGGCCAGATGCAGCAGCCAATGCGGACGAACCACGCCCAGGAGCGCATCGAGCTCGGCCCGGTCGAGCAGATCGGCGACGTGAATCGCGGCCGCGCCGCCGAGGCCGTGCAACCGCCACGTCCGGTGTGAGGCGCGCACGAGGCAGTGCACCTCATGTCCGCGCGCAATCATCCGGCGCGCGACGTTGATCCCGACAAATCCGGTGGCGCCCGTGATCAGCACTCGCCGCACCGGCATGGATCCGTTATCGCACGTAATCGGTGTAGCCGAACGGCTCGAGGTACTGCCGGGTCCGCGCGCGGATCTCGCTGCGCTCGGCCGGGGTGAGCTCGTGCGCCGTCGCTTGGTTCGCTTGGGGCGTCGCCTTGCGGATCGTTCCCCAGGGGTACACTTCCTCGAGCCGCTTGCCGTTCCACGACGGGTAGCGCAGCGAGTCCGGCGCCTCCAGGCCGAGCTTCTCGCACAGGCCTCCCAGCGTCGCGTGCGGATCGGCGAGCACGTCTTCGATGCGGATCACGTGCATGCGCTCGGGAAATTTCTCGCGAAACAGCAGCGCATGGTACTGGTTGATCGTCCACCCCAGCAGGTAGTGCTCGAGCGATAGCGGGACCGGACGCTTCTTGGTGTCGGCATATGCGGACCAGGGGTTGCGCACGACGTGCAGCACGTGCGCGTCGGGCATGTCGGTGAGGATCTTGTCCGCGTCGACGCCGATGATCGGGCTGTAGCCGACGTAGACCTGCTCGCGGCCGGATCGGTTGTAGTCCTTCCACGCCTCGAACGTCGCGCGGAAGAACGCTTCGACGTTGTTCGGCCGAGAACGTCCGAGCTCGCCGGCGATCCGCTCGTAGATCGCGCAGCGCTCGTCGTCGTTCATGTCGAACGGCTCGTGCCGGAACTTGCTCACGTTCGGCGTGCGCGAGCGGACCTTGCCCTCTTCGTCGATGATCGCTTTGTAGTCTTGATGCGCGCTCGCGTCGAGTGCGAACGCCGGCCAGCGGTACTTGAGCGGAAACATCGACGCCATGGCGTCGTTCACCAGGCGGGTTCCGATCTGGGACTCGAACGGGTACACGAACATCTGCGGATGCCCGTCGAGGAACCGGTGCGTCGTGTTTCCGCCGTTTTCGTACATCGCACCGATCATCAAAAGGCGGAATCTCATGGCGCGGTTGCCGTTGTCGTACGAAGCCTGAAAACCTTTCCGCGGCGCGGCCGGGGAGACGGTCGAGAGGGCATACCTTCTCGCCGGCGGAGGAGTAGGCACGCGCGGTCGCGGATGGCAGGCGGCGTGGAGCGGCGCACCGTGATGGTCATCTTTTTTGCGGCGCTGGCGCTATGTGCCCTGATCACCAAGCCGCATGCCACCGGATGGAACGACGCTTCGCGTTTAGCGACGGTCGACGCGCTGACCGCGGACCACACCTTTGCGATCGACGGTTCCCCGTTCGCGATCGGACTGGGCGACGAGATTCGTTTTCGCGGCCGGACGTACTCCGACAAGCCGCCGCTGCTCGCGGTGCTCGGGGCAGGCGCCGCGCTCGCGCTCGCGCCGCTGGGCATCACGCTGCGTCACTCGCCGGGGACCGCGATCTACCTCGTCACGCTGCTGACCGTGGGGGTGTCGTTCGCGCTCGGGTGCTGCTATGCGTACGGTTTCCAGCGACTGCTCGGAATCGCGCCGCGCATCGCGATCGCGGTTGCGGCGCTGACGGGGATCGCGACGCTCGCGCTGCCCTATGCGACGGTCCTGACGAACCACGTTCCGTGCGGCGCCTCGGCGCTGGCGGCCTGTTATCATCTCGATCGTGCGCGCAGCGGACGCCTGCTGCACGTCGCGCTCGGCGGCCTGTTTCTCGGGCTGTGCTACGCGTTCGACGCCGCCGGCGCGATGTTCGCGATCGCGGGTGCGGTGCTGCTGTGGGACGCGCCGCTGCGCCGCTGGCTGCTGTGTGCCGCGGCCGGCCTGCCGGTCGTCGTGCTGCAGCTCTGCTACAACGTCCTCATCTCGGGCAGCATCCTGCCGACCGTGTTCAACCTGAGCGTTTGGAGCGATCCGTCGCTGCCGCTGCACGCCGAGTCGATGCAAGTGCTGCGGTACTTCTCCCCCGCCGAATACCTCGGATTCATCGTGAGCTTGCTCATCGGCGCGAGAGGGCTGTTCTCGTACACTCCGCTGATGCTGGTCGCCGGGTACGGTTTCGTCGTGATGTGGCGCGATCGCGAGCGCACCGGCAGGCTCGCGCTCGCGATCCTGGCGACCTCGGCGGTGTTCTTCTTGGCGATCGTCTTCTTGCAGAACGACGCGCACGCGCGCAACTTCGGCGAGCGCCGCTACGTCGATCTCTTCTTCGTCCTCTGTATCCCACTGGGACCGGCGCTCGCGTCGATCCGCACCTCGGCGGCTCGTGCCGCGGTGCTCGCGCTGACGGCGGCCTCCGTTGCCATCGCCGCGCTGGGGACCGTCGCGCCGTTCGGCGGCGGGCCGGGCGAGTCGGGATTCGTGTTCGCTACCGCCGAGTTCGCCGCGCTGGCCCGTCGTGCACCGGTCCAGGCCGTCCTCGACGTGCTGCTGCTGATCGTCGCGACGGTGCTGGTATTGCGGCTGACCGCCCGCGCGCTCGGCGCGGCGCCGGCTACTGCGGCCGAGGTCCCGCTGCGCGGATGAGGCGATCGCGCACGGCGGCGTGCGCCTCGGTGTCCGGGGGTAGCGCCGCCACGATCGTGTCGTAGCCGTCGGCGTCGAGTGCGCGCAGCGTCGCATAGAGCGTGCGCGCCGCCGCGGCCGGATCGTCGGGGAGCGTCAGCACCGCGACGCGCTCGCCGGCTGCGGCGCGGCGCCGAGCCTC
>CALEOJ010000276.1 GCA_937910425.1 uncultured candidate division WPS-2 bacterium | reverse complement strand
CGGCGAGGCGCTCCCGGCTGCGGTCGACGCGTGCATCGCGCACTTCGGCGCGCTCGACGTGCTCGTCAACAACGCTGCGATCTTCGCCGAGAACCCGTTCGACGGCGACGACTACGCGGCGTGGCGCGCCGGCTGGCGCCGCACCTTCGAGGTGAACCTCTTCGGCGCCGCCGACCTCGCGTGGCTCGCGATGCGCGCGATGCGTGCGCGCGGCGAGGGCGCGATCGTCAACGTCGCCTCGCGCGCCGCCCACCGCGGCGAGCTCAGCTTCGCCGACTACGGCGCCTCGAAGGCGGCGTTGGTGAATCTCACCAAGTCGATCGCGCGCAGCTGCGCGCGCGACGGGATCGTCGCGTTCGCCGTCGCGCCGGGATTCGTCGCGACCGAGATGGCAGCCGCCGACCTCGACGCGCGCGGCGCGGAGATCGCAGCCGAGATCCCGCTGGGTCGCGTCGCGAGCGCCGACGAGGTGGCGCACGTGATCGCGTTTCTGTGCACGCCCCTCGCCCGCCACCTCAACGGGTCGACGATCGACGTCAACGGCGGCTCCTACGTGCGGTAGTTCACGGTGCGCCGCGGCACGCAGGCCGCGTTCGCACTGTCTGGGCGCTTGACGGTGTCATCAAATCCGGCGGCTCTCCTCGTTGCAGCGGTTGATCGAGGTTACTGCAGGCCGAATCGGCTCGTCCGAACCACGCGCGTTGCGAACACGGCGGCGGCGAGCAGACACACCGCAACGGCGGCGACCGACGCTTCGGGCCCGAAAGCACCGCCGGTGAGCCAAGGCGCACCATGGAACTCGCCGCGCAGCAGCGCCGCGCGTGATACGTGGCCCGACACCGTCGTGCCGAAGATCGTTCCCTCCGCGAAATTCCAGCCCGCGTGCAAGCCGATCGGCAGCCACAGGCGGTTCGTCGCCGCATAGGCGACGCTTAGGAGAACTCCCGCCTCGAGTGCAATCGCGATCGTGCTGACCAGCGTCGCACCCGGATTGAACGCGTGAAGCAAGCCGAACACCAGGGCCGAAACGCCGACCGCTATCCACGTGCCCCACAGATCCCGCACCGTCCGGAACAGCCAGCCGCGAAACAGCAGCTCCTCGAGCACCGCGGCGCCGGCGACGATCATGAACGCCGGGCCGACCCCGGCCCAGCTGCCGAACCCGTGGAACGCGTACACCCCCAGGGCGGCGAGCGAGCCTATCGTCGCGGTGAACAGTGCGATCCCTATGGCAAGACCGAGCATTACCTCCCGCGCGGCGGGACGCGGAGCCAGCTCAGCGGGCTCGCGCCGCTCTACGAGGCGAACCCATCCGACGTAGACCCCGAGTGAGACGGCGATGATCACCACCCCCGCGACCGCGTCGGACGCGTGCAGCACGAAGAGCATGAACGACTGCACGGCACCGAGGATCGCGACGAGGACGATTATCCCCAGCAGCATCAGGCCAAGTCGAACCAAAACGGTCTTGAGCGTCACGCCGCACCTACGGGGGGCGAGGCGGGAAGTTTCGTATCGCGTTTCCCCCGAGCGCTTAGCGTGCCGGCCAGTTTCGGTCGGGGCTGAGGATCCCTCGAACGAGCGCTCCCTCGCCAGCTTGCCCGCGGCACGGAGTTTTTTCCGGCGATTCCGCCGATACGGAGAATAATGGTTGGGGAAACGCAGGCCCGCTCGCTCGACAAAGACGTCGAGCACTGCGTGGAGTGGCTGCGGGAACTCGAGCGCAGCCGGAACCTCGCGGCGCCGTTAGACGGGGTCGACGATGCCGCGTTTGCCGAGGCTCGAACGCTCCGGGACTACGTCGACGGCCTGCGGGCCGAGATGCTCGATCTCCGGCAGATCGTCGAAGCGGCCGCCGAGGTGGCGGTGCTCAACGCCGGCCAGCTCGACCGGATCGCCGCGAATACCGCCGAGCAGAGCTCGGTCGTCGAACGCACCGCGGCGGCGATCACCGAGATCGACCAAGGCGCCGCCCACGTGGCCCGCATGACCGACGATCTGCGCACGCTGACCGGGGCGCTCGCGGAGTCGACCACCCAGTACGACAGCGGGACCGAGTCGGTGCTGGCGGCGCTGAAGAACCTCGTCTCGACCGTCGAAGCGGCCGCCGAGTTCGCCGCCGCGATGGAATCCGGCTCGACCGAGATTCGCGCGTTCCTCGAACAGCTGCGGCGCATCGCACGTCAGGCGCGCCTGCTTGCCATCAACGCCGCGATCGAAGCGGCCCACCTGGGCGAGAGCGGCCGTGGCTTCGTGATCGTCGCCAACGAAGTGAAGCAGCTCGCCGGATCCACCGCCGAGTCGGCCGCGAACGTCGGCGAGATCGAGCGGCAACTGCACGAAGCGAGCCGCCAGGTCGAAACGGCGATCGGCGAGTCGGCCGGGCTCGTTCGCGGGCTCGCCGCCGATCTGAATGCAGCGCGCGATCGGTCCGCTGCGACGCGCCAGCAGGTCCAGCAGCTCGACGGCGCGATCGCCGACCTCGCTGCGATCACCGGCCAGCAGAGCGCCAGCGTGTCGGCGATCGCGGACGGTGTCGAACAGATGTCGCGCCACGCGCAGGACGTCGCCAGCGCCGCGCAGCGCGCCGGGAAGCTCGCGATCGCCGACGCCCTCGAGCGGCTGCAGAGCACGATCGCGCACTACGGCCTCGGCGACCGGCGCACGGCGCGGATCCCCCGATCGATCGACCTGAGCGCGCTCCCGCCGGAGATTGCGGCGGCCGCGGAAGCGCTGCGCGAGCGGCTCGACTTCGACCAGCGTGAGATCCTGACGCTGATCACCGCGATCGCGGTCTCGATCGCCCGCAACAGCTACGAGTGGCGCGCGATCGCGGACGCGCTCGCATCGCTCCACGCCGAGCTCGGTAGCACCACGCACGCGATCGACGAGACCGCCGCCGGCGCCGCCGTCGCCGCGCAGGCTTCGCAACGGATGCGCGTCTCGCTCGACGAGATGCGGGCCGGCTTCGCCGCCGCCGTCGACGATCTGCAGCGCGCGCTGGACCGCGTCGTGCGCGTGCGCGACGACGTTCGCCATGCCGAGTCGTTCGTCGCCGCCACCACGACCGCGAGCGGACGCGCGGCGGCGATTCTCGATTTGATCGACACGATCTCCAGCGAGACGACGCTGCTCTCGCTGAACGCCGCGATCGAAGCCGCGCACGCCGGTGCCGCCGGCAGCGGCTTCGGCGTTATCGCCGACGAGATTCGCGCGCTGGCGGAGACGACCTCGCACGCGACCCAGCAGATCGCCGGCGTCATCGCCGGCGTCTCCGACGCCAGCGCTTCGATGACCGAGACGACCGCGCACGCGGTCGCCCAGACTGCCGGCGTGCACGATGAGACGACGCGGATGCAGAGCGCGATCGGGGAGCTGCGCACCAAGCTCGACGGAACGCTCGACCGCGCGACCGAGGTCGCCGGGATCGTCGAGCAGCAGCTCGCCGCACTCGCCGACGTGCGGCGTGCGACCGAGATCGCAGAGAAGCGCGTCGAAAGCGACGCCGGAGCGGCGACCGACGACCGCCGGCTCGACCTCGCGATGCTCGGGATGCGCGCGCACGCGCTCGCTGCGCGGCGGCCGCTCGGAACCGTCGCCGAGCGGATGCGCGAGATCGGCTTCGCCGTCGCCGGCGAGATGGACCGCGTTTTCGACGCGGCGATCGAGCGCGGCGGACTGCGGAACACCGACTGCTTCGACACCGACTACGTCGAGATTGCAGGCGCGGCGATCGCGCGCCTCGGCCGCCTTTTCGACGTTTCGCGCGTTCCGGCGCGGGGCTTCGATCCGCCGAAGTACGAGACGCGCTACGACCGCGCGGTCGAGGACGGCTGCAACCGGCTGATCGACGAGAACGTCCCGAAGCACACCGCGATCAAGGCGATGTTCGCAGTCGATCTCAACGGCTTCTGCTTCGCCCACTACCGCGAGTGCCGTCAGGACTGGACCGGCAACTCGGCGACCGACTTGGAAAACAACCGGATCAAGCGCTTCTTCGAAGACGGCCTCAGCCTGCGCTGCTCGCGCGTCGGGCTCGGCGACGCCGCGGACCGGCTGCCGATGCGCACGCCGTACACGCGCTTCGGCGACGCGGGCTGCACGCTCGACGCCGGCGCCGAGCGCCCGTGGGCGATCTACACCTACGCCCGCGACACCGGGGTCGTCTACAACGACCTCTCCGTCGGGCTCTTCGCGCGCGCTCGGCGCGTCGGCACGATCCGCATTATTTACGACGCCGACGTCGTATAACGACCGCTTGACCCAGCGGTTCTTCTACGGCTGGACGATCGTCGTCGCCCTCGGCGTGACGACGATCATCTCGTACGGGACAAATCAGTATCTGTTCGGTCTGCTCGTCGATCCGGTCTCGCGCGAGCTCGGTTGGGACACGGCGTCGATCGGGCTGGCGTACTCGGGCGTCGTGCTGGTCTCGGGTTTGGGCGGACTCGCCCTCGGGCGCGTGCTCGACCGGTTGGGCGCGCGGCTGTTGCTCTCGCTCGGCTCCCTCCTGACCGGCGTCGCGCTGCTGCTCCTCTCGCGCGTGCACTCGCTCGCGGTCTTCGACGTGCTGTGGACCGCCGGGATCGGGCTCGGCTCCGCGCTGACGCTCTATCCGATCACGATGACGGTCGTCGCGAACTGGTTCGACCGCCGGCGGATGCGCGCGCTTTCGGTGCTCACGTTCATGGGCGCGTTCTCCTCGACGCTGACCTATCCGATCGCCGGCCTGCTGATCGCACGATTCGGATGGCGCGACGCCGTCGCGATCTTGGGCGCGGTGCAGCTGCTGGTCGCGTTCCCTCTGCACGCGCTGATCGTGCGACGCCATCCCGAAGACATCGGTCTCTATCCCGACGGCGCCGCGACCGCGGGCACGTCGACGCCCGAGAGCGGTGTCGCGTTCGCGGCGGCGATCCGGAGTGCGGCGTTCTGGCTGCCGACGATCGCCCTCGCGCTGGCGTATTTTGCCAGCACGGCGATCCTGCTGATCCACGTCGCGTATCTGATCGCCCGCGGGTACGCGCCCGCCTACGCGGCGACGCTCCTGGGGCTGTTCGGGATCGCCTACCTGCCAGGCCGCTTTTTCGTGGCGTGGGCCGGAGAACGCATCTCGCTGGCGATCCTGTTCGCCGCGGCGTTCGGTATCGAGGCGCTCGGGATCGCGGTGCTCGCGATCCGTCCCTCGCCCTGGGTCGTCGTCGCGTACGTCTGCACGTACGGCGCCGCGTACGGCGCGACGTTTCCGCTGCGCGGGGCGATCATGGCGCAGCGCTTCGGGCGCCGGTCGTACGGCTCGATCTTGGCGGCTCAGGGTGTCCCGGTCGGGATCGCCTCCGCGCTCGGGCCGATCGCCGTCGGCAGGCTGATCGACGCGCTGGGGTTCGGCGCCGCGTTCGAGTGCTGCATCGCGGCGCTCCTCGCCGCCGCCGTCGTGATAGCGCTCCCGGTGCGCCCGGCGCGAGGGCTTGCCGCACGGGCCGCGTATCGATCCTCTACGCAAACGCCTATCGAGGAGTCATCATGAGCGATCCTCTCTCGCGCGGCGAGTTCTTCCAGGTCAGCGCCGCGGCCGGCGCCGCCGGAGCCGCGGCTCCCAGCACGTTCGCCGCGACGGGCGGCGGGACGGCGCAGCTCAAGATCCGGTGGTACGGCGGCGGGGTGTACGAGCTGGCGACGCCGGACGACAAGAACATCGTGCTGGTCGACGCGTGGATCTGGAGCAACACCGGGTTCACCGCGTTCAAGATCGACAAGCCGGCCGAGTTCGCGAGCGCGGCGGCGTACGCGGCGCACGTCAAGAGCCGGGGACCGAGCGCCTTCGTCGTCGCGCTGACGCACGATCACGGCGACCACATGGGCGACTATTTCGATCTGCTGCGCGCGCTGGTCGACGCCGGCGTCGACGTGAAGACCGTCGGACAGAGCGACCTCATGCGCGTCGGGCTGCTCCCCCGCTTCAAAGCCGCCAACCTCGACAACACGGTGCTGGTGCTGAACAACGGCGCCGGGATCAACATGGGCGGCAGCGCCACGTACAAGGACCTCCGGTTCCGGCTCGTCCCGGCGGTGCATTCGACCGCCTCCGGCTTCCCCGCGGCGGGTTTCATCATCGACATCGGCGGGGTGCGTGTCTACGCATCTGGCGACACCGACTTGTACGGCGACATGGGGCTGATCGGCTCGCGCTACGCGCCGGACCTGGCCGTCATCTGCACCGGAAACGGCGCGTTCACGATGGGGCCGGATGATGCAGCCTCCGCCGTGCAGCTGCTCGGCGCGGGTCACGCTGTGCCGGTCCACTACGCGCACAACCCGCTGGTCGTCGGACCGCAATGCGGAGACCTGTTCCGTGCGGCGGTCTCGCGCATCGCTCCGCGGACGACCGTCACATTGTTGCGTCCGGGCGAGCCGACGACGCTTCGCGTAGCAACGGCCGCCCGATAATAGGGGGGTATGGGGCGAAGGTCCCCATAGTTGGGGCCCGGACGCCCCTTCATCCCTTTCCTCGGCGTGCCGATGAAAAAGATGAATACCTCGGCAGGATGCCAGTTGAGAAGGGGTAGCGGTATGGAGACCATGACTTTCGTGCGGACACTGGAAGCCCGCGCACTCCTCGAGGCGACCTCGATCGTCCGCCTCGTCGATGCCATCGATGCGATGATCGCCGACGCGGATCGCCGCGCGAGCGATGATGCGATCGCCGAGCATTGCGCCGTGTCGTGGCGTCGCCGGCGCGACGCGCTGATGACCGAACACGCCGCGCTCGTGAGCGGCGCGATCTCGCCGTCCTGCTAGAGACGCTGACCAAGCGGACTCCGGTTCGGCGGATCCGAGCTCTTATTGCGAGCGCCGTTTGAGCGCCTCGGGTATCGAGACTCCGTTCGGCAAGAGGATATGCGACGCTTCCCCGGGTCGCTTCGCGCGCCGACTCCGCAAGCCCGAGCCATGGAGGTGGAACGCAGTACCATCGCCACGGACACCGTCCGCCGTTCCGGTGTAGACGAGGCCGGGAAGCACGAAGGTATACGCCGTAAAGCCTGGTGGAGCGCCGCCTGGTACATCTTCTTTCTGAAGCGTGATCGGCGGAAATGCCGTTGCCGCATTGGCTGAAAGAGCCGCCGGGACCGGCGTCGCTCTCAGGGCCTGCACGTCGGACGGCAATTCAAACGACGCAGGCAAGAGGATGTGCGAAACCTCTCCGGGAGTCCGAGGATTTCGCTGCCGCAGTGTGTCGCCGACTTCTTGCTGGAAGACCAGCTCGTCTGTGTCAAACATTTCGCCTACGCTTGCGCCGCGCGCTACGCCCGAGGCTTTCCCGGTGTAGACATGCTGCCAATCGCGAACAATATACCAGCGGTATCCGCGCGGGGCGGGCGGAGCGTTTCGCGAGGGCTCTATAAGGGCTGGTTGCGTCGAAGCGTCAGCCATGACCGTACGGGACAGCGCACCAAACGCGACAACCAAAATGGCGATAGAGAACTTCACGGCAGCGAGCCTTTCTTGCGGCTGCTTGGATTTGACCGAAGACGTCATGCAACCGACGATGCACGGCCAACGATTCATCTCCCGCGACGGTAGCATCGCGACAGTCGGTAACGGATCAGCGGTATGCTGCTTGAATCGACGCGAACTCCTCGCGGGGGGGATGCAGGTCGAGCCGCGCGATCGGCGCTTCAGGTAGACCGGTCCGGTCTTCGAACGTGGGCCGCTCTTCTTTGTAGATGATCCCCAGCGGGATGTCGCCTTCGCGCGTGAGGGCCTCGAACGCCGCGAGCCGGTCGTTCGGCGCATAGCCGTCGCGCACGGTGAGGTCCTCGGTGTTCTCCTTGAACCACGCGTACGTGTTGATCTTGTTGTAGGTGACGCACGGAGACATCACCTCGACGATCGAGAACCCGCGGTGTTCGATCGCCGCCTTGATCATCGCGACCATCTGCTTCGGCTGCGCCGAGAACCCGCGTGCGAGGAACGTCGCGCCCGCCGCGAGCGCGAGCGCGAGACCGTTCAGGGGCGTGTCGGGATTCCCGTCCGGGCTCACCGAGGCGACGTAGCCGGTCGCGCTGGTCGGCGACGACTGGCCCTTCGTCAGCCCGTACGTTTGGTTGTCCATCACGATATAGGTGACGTCGGGGTTGCGGCGCACCGCGTGCACGAAGTGACCCGCGCCGATCGCGTAGCCATCGCCATCGCCGCCGGCAGCGATCACGGTGAGATCCCGGTTGGCGAGCTTCACCGCCGTCGCGACCGGGAGCGAGCGCCCGTGCACGCCGTGAAACGCGTAGCTGTGGATGTAGCCGGAGATCTTTCCCGAGCAGCCGATCCCCGAGATGAACGCGACGTCCTTCGGCTGCTTGCCGAGTTCCGCCAGCGCCTGTTTGAGCGCGGAGAGGACGCCGAAGTCCCCGCAGCCGGGGCACCACCACGACGGCGTCGCGGTGGCGAAGTCTTTGGGGCTCATCGTCACCGACATGTCAGATCACCTCCGCCGTGTCATCCTGAGCGACCTCGGCCATCTGCCGGATCGGTTCGATGATCTCGATCGGCCGGAAAGGCCGCCCGTCGTACTTCCGCAGGCCGTGGAGCGCGTCGAGCGGTCCGACGACCGCGCGAATCAACTGCATCACCTGGCCCGTGTAGTTGTTCTCGACCACGAAGACGTGCTGTGCACCGCGGACGAACTCTTTGATATCGTCGTCCGGGAACGGCCAGAGCGTGCGCAGCTGCAGGAAACGCGTCAGCACGCCGCCCGCCGCGAGGCGCTGCACCGCCTCGGCGATCGGCCCGCGGTTCGCGCCGAAGCCGATGATACCGATATCGGCGTCGGCGATCCCGTGCAGCACCGCTCGCGGCAGCTCGGGGCGCATCGACTCGAGCTTGCCCATCCGCTTTTCCATCATGCGGGCGCGGTTGCGCGGGTTCTCGGTGATGACGCCGGCGTCGTTGTGCTCGGAGCCCGGTGCCAGGTGCATTCCGCCCGGGACGCCGGGGATCACGCGCGGTGAGACGCCGTCCTCGGTGAACGCGAAGCGCTTGTACTCGCCGAAGACGACCTCGCCGTCGTCGATCAGCTTGCCGCGATCGATCTTCACCTTGTCGATGTCGAGCGGCGCGAGCGTCGCCTTGCTCTGGCATAGCGCCTGCTCGGTCAGGACGAAGACCGGCAGTTGATACCGCTCCGCGAGATTGAACGCGGCCACCGTCAGCTCGAACGACTCGCGGACGGTACCGGGAGCGAGGATGACGCGCGGGATCTCGCCGTGACCGGAATAGATCAGGTGATTCAGATTGCTCTGCTCGGTCTTCGTCGGCATCCCGGTCGAGGGTCCGGTTCGCGCGCATTCCACCACGACGACCGGGATCTCGAGCACGCCGGCCAGGCCGATCGCCTCGGTCATCAGCGCCTGTCCGGGCCCTGAGGTTGCGGTCATCGCGCGTACGCCGGCGAACGCCGCGCCGAGCGTCATCGTGATCGCGGCCAACTCGTCCTCGGCCTGCACGACGACGCCGCCGAACTTCGGCAGCTGCTTCGACATCCACTCGAGGATGTCGGTCGCGGGCGTGATCGGGTAGCCGGCCATGAAGCGGCAGCCGGCGACGAGCGCGCCGTACGAGATCGCGTCGTTGCCCATCATGATGAGCCGGTCGCCGTCGGCGCCCGCGACGAGGCCGTATCCGCTCGGGCGGTCGCCGAAGTGCTCGAGCACGTAGTTCTCGCCGGCTTCGATCGCGCGCATGTTGAGGTCGACGACCTTCTCGCCCTTGCGCTGGTAGACGCCGCGCACGTCGTGCCGGATGATCTCGGGATCCATCCCGATCAGGGCGCCGAGCACGCCGAGCGAGATCGTGTTGCGCACGAGCTCGAGCCCGAGATCCACCTTGGCGATCTTTCCGAGCGGGACCTCATACCACGTCACGTCGCTGCGCCGCACGTCGTCGGGGATCGTCTCCGAGGTGTTGTCGAAAATGACGAAACCGCCGGGCCGCATCTCCTCGATGTGCGCCTCGACGGCTTCCAGGTCGAAGGCGACGAGCCCGTCGACCGCATCCGCCATCCCGTAATCGTGATGTTCGCCCGCGCGGATGACGTAGTTGGTGTGGCCGCCGCGGATTCGGGACGGGAAGTCTTTGTAGGTGTAGACTTCCAGTCCCATGCGCTTGAAGACGCCGGCGATCAAATCGCCGGTCGTCAAGCTCCCGTCTCCGGCCTGCCCGCCGAACATCACTTCCACGCTGTTGAGGATCACTCGGGACACCTCGTTCAAGGGCGCCGGCCCGGCGCTCGTTGGTCGTAGTAGTTCCGAGCGGTGACGGTACGGCCCTGTCTCGGATCCGCGCCCACAAGCTGCCACAGCGGGCCGCCGCCGACGCCGCCGGGCGTGCAGCCGTGAGCGCCCTCGGGCCTCTCGCTCAGGGGGGCCGGGTTACTTGAAGGGCCGCACCATTCGCATCGACGCCGTGAGCACCGGGTAGATCAGGTCCGATACGAACCGCACGACGGAAGCGACCGGGCCGCGCGAATAGCCTTCATCGACGTC
>CALEOJ010000275.1 GCA_937910425.1 uncultured candidate division WPS-2 bacterium | reverse complement strand
GTTGCGGCCGCCGGAGAGCGCGACCAGCCCAGCCGTCCGGCCTTCGAGATCGTCCAGCCGCAGCCGGGCGTCGCGCTTGCGCCCGCGGAGCTGCGCGGTCGAGATCAGCCGCGCGAGGTTGCCGAAGCCGGTCTTGTCGGCCGCGATCAGGACGAGCCGCGGGGTGTCGGTCGGCACCTCCTTGGCCGGCCGCGCCGACCGGCTCGCCCGGATCGGCTCCGCGGCCTCCGATTCCAGGGTCAGCTCGGCGCCGCAGAGCGCTGCGAACGAGCCGGTCGCGACGGCGTGCTTCGCGAACCGCACGGCGCCGTAGAGCCCGTCGCGGTCGGTCAGCGCGATCCCCCGCAGCCCGAGCCGCGTCCCGTGCTCGACGAGCTCCTCCGGGTGCGAGGACCCCTCGAGGAAGCTGAAGTTCGACCAGCAGTGGAGCTCGGCGTACTCGGGGTCGGCCATCGGACTGAGGTGATACTCGAACAGGTGTTCGATTCCCGCTTCCGCCCGGGCCATGGTGCCGTCAAGTTGGGCGTTGCTTTATGATAGCGATATTGCTATCATATGATGGTGCAATCGCTATCAAGGGGATTGTTCGGGTCGCGCGCACGCGAGCGGATTCTGAAGCTGCTCGGGCTCGTCGAGCGATCGTATGCGCGCGAACTAGCGAAGGTCCTCGATGAAGATCTCAGCGTCGTCCAGCGGACGGTCGACGACCTCGAACGGGACGGCGTGCTCGCTTCGCGGCTCGTCGGACGGACGCGGCTCTTCGAGTTGAACCGCACGTACCAGCACTATCCGCCGCTGCACGACCTGCTCGCGCGGATGGGACAGAGCGATCCCGCAACCGTCGAGAGCGCTAGGCGATTGCGTCAGCGGCCGCGCCGCGCTAGGAAAGAGCTATGAGCTCTTTGGATGCGAACGCCACCCTGACCGACGTCGCCTTTGCTGTTTGCACTGCGCTAGAACGAGCCGGCGAACGTGCCGTCCTCTGTGGAGGAAGCGCGGCAACGTTCTACGCGCCTGAGATGTACGAGTCGCGCGATCTCGATTTCGTTCTGCAGTTCGGTGCACGCGCGACGACGATCGACGCCGCACTCCATCAGCTCGGCTATATTCGCGCACCGGAGACCTTGTATCGTCATCCGGAAACACGTTTTACGGTCGAGTTTCCGGCGGGACCCCTCGCGATCGGTTCGGAGACGATAACGAAGTACGCCACCGAGCGTCGCGGTGATCTGTTGTTGCACGTGTACACGCCGACCGACGTCGTGCGGGACCGCTTCATGCACTACTGGGCGTGGGGAGACCAGCGTGCGCTTCGGGTCGCGCTCGACGTGGCCGCTACGTGCGCATCCACGATCGATACCGCGTCGATCCGGGCGTGGACCGACCGAGAGCTACGCGATGCGCCCGTGTACGATCGCGCGCGCCGCGATCATTTCCTCGTAGAACTGGAGTTGGCGGTTACTCGGCGACGATTGGTTTGATCTCGCCGAAGCGGCCGGCGCGGTAGTCTTCGAACGCGCGCTGGATCCCGTGGTTGCCGTGCAAGCGCACGCTCCTCGCACATCGCGCGGCAGTTGAATCCGACGAACCGGCGAAGTTCATCGAGACAGCTTCTTCGGTCCTTCCGCCGGCCCGCCTCGGAAACGAGCATCGCTTGGCCCTCAATGCCACGACGCGACGAGCGACGTTGCAGATCCGCCTCCTCGGGGGTCTTCAGCTGCTCCAGCGAGGGCTTCCGCTGGCATTTTCCGCGCCGGCCAAGGCAGCGTCGCTCCTCGCGTATCTCATCGTCCACCGGGCGCGACAGACGTCACGCGATGCGATCGCGTTCACGTTTTGGCCCGATGATGACGAGGCTCGGGCCCGCGCCAACCTGCGCCGGCATATCGCACTGATCGTGCACGCACTTCCGACCGACGCCGCGCAGCAGCCGATCCTCGCCGACAATCGGTCGATTACGTGGAACGCGCTCTACCCGTGCACTATCGACATCGCCGAGTTCGAGCAGCTCAGCTCGGAGGCGGACGGGGCGGGGGAGGCGACCGCGCTGTACCGGGGCGACCTCCTGCCGACCGCATACGACGAATGGATCCTCCCCGAGCGCGAACGCTTGCGTTCGCTGCACGGCGCGAATCTCGAGCGCCTGACCGAACGCTACGCGCGCGCGGGCGACTACGCGCAAGCGATCGCGACGACGCGCGCGCTGCTGCAGCACGATCCGTGGCGCGAAGACGCGGTTCGCACGTTGCTCTCGCTCCGTCACACGTCCGGAGATCGCGCCGGGGCGTTGCAAGAATACGAAGCCTTCGCGCAGCGCCTGCATCGTGACCTCGGCGTAGTGCCGATGCCGGAGACCGTGAGCCGCTACGAGTCCATCCTGCGCAGCCGAGATCCGTCGCTGCCCGAAGGGCCCGCGTCCGCGCTCGAACGCTCGACCGTTCCCGCGACGATGCCGTTCATCGGACGCGGCGAGGAACTGCTCCGGCTCCGCCAGATGTGGGTCCGCGCGATGCACGGGCTCGGCGGCATCGCGGTGGTCAGCGGTGAAGCGGGGATCGGCAAGTCGCGCCTGGTGACGGAACTCGGCGCCACCGTCGCCTCGCAAGGCGGCACGGTCGTCGAGGGCGCCGCCACCTTCCCCGAAGCGATGCCGTATCAAGCGGTGATCGCTGCGTTGCGCTCCGTGCTGCCGTCGATCGGGAGCTTGCCGCTCGACCCGACGTGGCTGGCCGCCGCCGCTGACGTGCTGCCCGATTTGCGCGACC
Source organism: uncultured candidate division WPS-2 bacterium (assembly GCA_937910425.1). Lineage (GTDB taxonomy): Bacteria > Vulcanimicrobiota > Vulcanimicrobiia > Vulcanimicrobiales > Vulcanimicrobiaceae > Vulcanimicrobium. The sequence goes on along the minus strand of CALEOJ010000275.1, from coordinate 7,776 downwards.
GAGACGCGGAGCTGCCGCGCCTTTCCTCGCTGGAGCCCGACCGCCAGCAAGACCGTCTCTTCGAAGCCGTATGGCGCTGTTTCGAAGCGCTCTCGCGTGTTCGGCCGCTCCTGCTCGTGTTCGAGGACGTGCATTGGGCCGGACCGGCCACGATCGACCTCCTCGCCTACATCGCGCGACGAACGCGCGGTCATTCGATCCTGGCCGTCGTGACGTGCCGCGACGATGAGGCCGAGGCGTCGCGTCCACTGCGAGTTCTCCGCCAAGCGCTGCGCCGCAGCGGTGCGTACGCCACGATTCCGCTCGGCGGCATCACCGCCGACGAGGTCGCCGTCGTCCTCGCGACCGTGCTCGCGGGACCATACGAAGGACCCGGCTTCGCAAAGCGCGCGCACGAACTGTGCTGCGGCAACCCGTTTTTTTTGGCCGAGATCGTGCGCGACTGTCTCGCGGCCCCCGCTCCGGCCGAGCCGGCGTTGCCGCTGAGCCTTGCGACCTCCATCGAGGCCCGCGTCGCCGGGCTCTCCCCGGAGGCGCAGTCTCTCGCGGAGATCGCAGCCGTCGTCGGCCGAGCCTTCACCGTCGAAATCATCGCGGCAGCCGCCGGAATCTCCGAGGGGATCACCGCCCGGTGTGTGGACGAACTGCTCGACGTGCGGCTCGTTCGCGAAGCGAGCAGCGACGCCGAACGCGGCGCCGCCGACTTCGTCTTCGCCCACGATCTCATCCGCGCGCAGCTCTACGAACGCATCCCGGAGGCCCTACGACGGCGCTTGCACCGGCGAATCGGCTTCGTGCTCGAAGCGCTCCACGCCGGTGAACACGACGCGCTCGCCATCGAGCTGGCGCGACACTTCGACAAGGGAATGGAAGCCGAGAAAGCCGCCGCGGCCTACCTGGCGTCGGCACGGCAAGCGCTTCGCCTCTATGCGGACGGCGAAGCGCTGATCGCCCTGTCCCGGGCAGTCGAGCTGACCGGCGATCCGGAGATTCGCTACGAAGCCCTGTCCTTGCGTGAAGTGATCCACGGCCGCGCGGGACGCCGGACCGAACAGCTCGCCGATCTCGAGAACTTGGAAGCGCTCGCCGATGCGGCCGGTGACGAGACCCGCCGCCTCGAGTGCATGCGCCGCCGCATCACGTACGCGCGGGCGATCGACGACGTCGACGGGCAGCGACGCGGAATCGATGCGCTGCGCGCTCGCATCGCACCGCTGGAACGTGGCTATTGGCACGCATGCTGCAGCGAGGCCTCGTCGACGCTCGCGATGTCGCTCGGCCGCTACGACGAAGCGTTGTCCAGCGCGCACGACGCCGTGCAGGCCTATACCGACGCCGCGGACGACGGCGGCGTCGTGCGCTCGTTGTGCCTGATCGCCGACATCTCGACACTTCGGGTGGATCCTGCCGCCTCGCAGGCCGCCCTCGACGATGCCACCGCCATCGCGGTCGCGTCGTCGAACGAAGCGTCGATCGTGCGCGCTCTCGCCGCGTCCGCGCTCGCGGCCTATATGTCGGTCGATTACGATCGCGCACGCATGTCGGCAGAGCGGGGCCTCGAGATCTGCCGCACGATCGGCGACCGGGAGGGCGAGGCCGACTTCTTGTTCCGCCTCGGCAACATCGCCGGCCGTCGCTTCGCGGTCGCCGGTGCGGTGGAGATGTACGCCTCCGCCAGAGCGATCTACGAAGCGTTGAACAAGCCGCTGGGTCAGGCGATCGTACTGCTCAACACCGGCTTGCTGTATCTCAAGATCGGGCAGCACGCTCAAGCGCTCGGTGCCCTGAAAGGCGCTCGTGCGGTCTTCCTCGAGCTGAACGATCTGCGCGGCCTCACGATCTGCGCGCTGAACCTCGGGATGGCCGCCTACCTTCGCGGGCGCTTCGGCGCGGCGCTGCGGCTCTCGCGCAAAGCGGTCGCGCTGGCGCACCGCCTCGGGAACCCGCAGCTCGAATGTTCGGCGCTCGGCAACGTCGGCGCAGCGGAACGGGAGCTCGGTGAGCGCTCGGCGTCGCTCAGTCATTCCGAAGCCGCGCTCGAGCAGCGCCGGCAGATGGCCCCGATGGACATCGGTTCCGACCTCGCCGACATGGGCCTCACCTACCTGCGCGCCGGAGATCTCGCCAAGGCCTCCGCCATCGCGCTGGAGATCGAAGCGCTGCCGGCGCCGGCGCTCGAATCGGTGATGTTTCCGCAGAACGTCCTGTGGAGCGCGGCCCAAATCTATGCCGCGGCGCACCTCGGCGAGCCGTACGGACGTGCCCTGCGCCGCGCCGTCGAACTCTACGAGGAGCGGCGCACCAAGATTCCGGACGGACCGTGGCGGGTGGCCTACGGCCTCCTGTCCTTCAACCGTAGCATGTGCGCGGCGGCCACGGCCGCGGATTCGGACGGCTTTCGGACGCATCGCTGATACGCTCGGCACCATGAAGCGGAAGTCGGTTCTGCGGTAGTGGCGCCCGCGAATCCGCGGATGAAACAGCTCTTTCTGGTCGAGCTGTGGCGCGAACCGGCGGCCGGGGGCCGTGCCGGCTCATGGCGCGGCATCGTCAAGCACGTCGAGCACGACGACGAACGCTACGTCGTGAACCTCTCCGACGTATCGGCTTTCATCGCGCACCGTATCGAGGCGGTAGCGCCTCCCGACGAAGCCGATTCGGGGTCGGACGGAATTCGGACGCCTCGCTGTTAGCCTTGCGGCATCGCACGCTTTCACCATTCCAAGGACGATTCATGACACGCACTCACGGAACCGCACTTGCCATACTCATCCTCGTCTCGATGACGGGCTGTACCGCGAGTCATCCAGCGGCGGCGTCAACCGGCGGTACGACGGCGGCGGCGGCCGGCGACACCGCGACGACCGCGCCTGCTGCCGATTCGACATCGCAACCCGCCGGCTCGGCCGACGCTGCGGCAGATCCGTCGTCCGCGGACAAGTCCGGCGTCGGGCACGTCAGCCTCACGGGCCAGTACTCCCTCGAACACGACTTCATCGTCGACATGTGTTCGGTCGCGCCGGCCGGCGACGGTCTGCTGAGCGGATATCACATGGCATCGAAAGACGGCGACGCGCCGATCGGGATGATTGCGGTCACGCTCAAGGAGTACGCAAAAGACGGCCCTTACGAGCAGACCCTGACGTCGCGTGAGGCGGCCGTCGGCCGGGCGATGACGTCGGGCGTCTTGGGTCCGCTGACGCTGATGCTCATGCGCGACGCGACGACCCCACTCGGCTTCATGCAAGTGCCGGAATCAAAGCTCACGATCACGGTCTCGAACGACGGTGCCAAAGGCATCGCGGAGTTCACGGATCTCGAGTCGCAGGTGTCGGTGGAGGACTTCGATCCGAAGTCCAGCGAGCCGCCGCACGGCAAGCGCGTCTCCGGTTCCGTCACCTGGACGTGCGGAACGGTCGGGCACATCAACGCGACGATGAACGACGCTGTAAACGGCACGTTCAAAAAGCTGATCCCTCACTGACATTCTACAGCCGAAAAGGATGAACACATGAACATCTCACTCCGCGCGGTCGCCGCGTCGTCACTGGTCGTTTTCGCGGCCGTCGCCGGTTCGGCCGGGCAGGGCAGTGCGGCGTCACGAACGGCATGCGAAGTACTGCCCGCATCTCAGGCGAGCGGTATCATCGGCCAAGCCGTCACGACGCGGTCACTCCCGTCGCCGGTCGGGATCGGCAGCTCGCTGTGTTACTACGCGGCGGGTGGCCGGCCGATCGTACAAGTGGCGCTCACCGTCATGCCGACCGAGGCAGTGGCGGCGCAGAATTTCAAGATGCAACAGCAGACGAGTTCGCGGCACTCCAACGTTGCCAGCCGTCAAAAAGGGAACATGTGCTCTCGGCCATCACGATGAACGGCGACAGCAGCAAGCTGGGCGCGCTGCTCGACGCCGCCGCCAAGAACCTGTAGCCGTGAACCGAGCCGCGCCGATGCCACGGCAGCTTGCGCAGCGCGCGCTGCAAGCGCTGTCGTGGATCGGACTCGCGGTGTCGCTGCTGATCCTCATCTTCTCTGCTCCCCGTTTGCTCGAGCAGGGCGGCGGTGCCGGGGTCGTACTCGGCAACGTGGCGCAATACGCGTGGACGATCGCGCTGCTCGCGCTCGTCTTCGCGTGGACGCGTACGATCGGGCTGCGTGCTCTCGCCGGCGCCGCGCTGGCCGGCTTCTTCGGCGTCGCGTCGCTCGCGGTGCTGATCGGCAAACCGCTGGTCGACCGCCTGGGCAGCGACAGTCCGTACGTGACGCTGCTCTTCGCACCGGTCACCGAAGAGCTCTTGAAGCTGGTACCGCCCTGATGTATGCCCTGCTGGCCGGCCGGGACGTCCAATTCGAGTCGCTGCTCCAGGCGGGCGCCGACCTCGACCTCTCCGATCGCGCCGGCGATACGGTCCTGCACGTCGCCGCCGAGACGAATCACTTCCGGGAGGCTCTCGCTCTGTTGAAGGCCGGCGCGAATCCGGCGGCTCTGAACGATCAGGGCGTCACGTTCCAGCGCTATCTCGGCATGACACCGGCGAGTGTCCTGACTGACGAGGCCCGAGGCGATCGGGATGCGATCGAGACGTGGCTGCGCGATCACAACGTCCCCGACGACTCGACCTCGTCGTCAAAGCACGCGCTCCGCGCGGTCGTTACTCCGCGACGAGCGGTTTGATGGCGCCGAAGCGGCCGGCGCGGTGGTCTTCGAACGCGGCCTGGATCTCTTCGATCGAGTTCATCACGAAGGGGCCGTAGCGGACCATCGGCTCCGCGATCGGACGGGCGCAGAGCAACAGCGCGTCGAGCGGTTCGGTGCCGGTGTTCTCGAGCGCGATCGTCTCGCCGTCGTCCGCGAAGACCGCGTAGTCGCCACGTCGCACTTCGCGCGCGTCGATGCTGCCGGCGCCGCCGAATACGTATGCCGTCGCGGTCCAGCCACGCTCGACCGGTTGTTCGACGCGCGCCCCGGGGGCGAGTGTGACGTGCACGTACGACCACGGTGTCACCGTGTGAACCGGGCCGCGCACGCCGAACGCCTCGCCGGCGAGCACGCGGGCAGTTACACCCGCGGCCGGATGCGCCACGGGGATCGTGTCGACCGGAACGTCTTTGTAGCGTGGCGCGAGCGTCTTGTCGGTTTTCGAGAGGTTGACCCAGATCTGGAAACCGTGCCGGTGCCCGCCGCTGCGGAGGAACGCTTCGCTCGGCATCTCGGAGTGGGCGAGCCCCGCTCCGCCGAGCATGTACTGCGCGTCGCCGGCCCGCAGGATGCCGTGATTGCCGTGCGAGTCGAGGTGCTCCATCTCGCCGGCCAGCAGATAGGTGATCAGCTCGAAGCCCTTATGCGGGTGGTCCGGCGCGCCTTGGGCTTCGCCGGGACCGTGGTCCATCGGCCCCATCTCGTCGAGCAGCAAGAACGGGTCGACCTGTTCGACGGCGCGGGTCGGAAGCGGGCGGTGCACCAGGAAGCCGCCGCCTTCGAGGGTGGCGACGGCGGGGATCACGCGAGCAAGCGAGCGGGTGGTGGCGGTCTGAGCGGGCATTACGGACTTACTAACAGTAGCCGACCCTCAAGGGTTGCCGATGAAGCCTAGGGCTGCGAGTCCTTGACCAGCGTCAGGGCGAGCCGGACGTCGTGCGTCCGCTCGACGCCGAGCTCGCTTGCCTGGACCTCGCCCCGCGCGTCGACCGAGAGCGGGACGACCTTGAACGCGTCGTAGAGCAGGCGCCCGCGATAGCCGGTGTGCTCGCCGCCCAGCTCGAGGTCGCGCGTGAACGCGATGTCGAGCCGGCCCTCGCCGGGGGTGCGCACGACGCGAAAGCGGGTGCGGTGCTGCGCGCCGTCGCCGGTCGCGCCGTCGGCCGCCCACTCATCGCCCCGGCCGAGACCGGTCATGTTCTGCGCGCCCAGCGCGAAGAAGTAGACCAGCATCTTCGCCTCGGGCGAGAGCGGCCCGTCGCTTGCCATCGCGATCGTCACGACGCCGCGCGCGTCGACGTCGACGCGCACCGGATCCGCGACGCCGGGTTCGGCGATCGTGAGCGAGATGCCGCGATCGTTCGTCGTGCCGACGAGGTCGAGCAGCAAACGCGAGGTCGACGCGCGGCCGTCGACGTTCGTGGCAACCGCGTACTCGACGTGACGCAACGGCTGATCGGCGAATGCTGCAGATGACGTTGCAACGAGCGCTGCGAGAATGCAAGTGATGACGCGCACGATGAATCCTTCCTTGGATGCCGAGAGCGTGTACTCAGGTATCGGCGCGCGCGCGCCGTTGCTTTATGTCGTGTTCGAGGACGAGCCGAGCGCCGCATCGACGAGCGGTCGGATGCGTTCGAGCGGATCGACACCGGCGAACGTTTCCGGCGCGAACGTGCAGGCAAGGCCGAGCGCTGCGATCGTACCGCGCGATGCGAGCGCTCGCAGCGCTTCGGCGACCGCGCCCGCGCTCGGCCCGCCGGGCGCGGGGAAGCGCAGCGGCGGCAGCTCCGACGGATCGATGACGTCGACATCGAGATGCACGTACCACGGTGAAGGCGGTAGCGATGCGCGCGCGAGCGCGGCGACGTCGTCGATACGCCGCACCGCCGACGCGTCGAGCAGCGCACGCTCGAGCGGATCGAGATCGCGTGCGCCGGCGAGCACGCACGCGTCCTCGGGAACCGCACGCAAGCCGATCGATCGCGTGAGCTGCGCACCCGCGCGACCGACGAGCATGGCCAGCGCCATTCCGCCGAGGTATCCGCTGCGCGTCGTGCGCGGCGTGTTGAAATCACCGTGGGCGTCGAGCCAGATCACGCTCGGCGACAAGCCGCGCCGCTGCAATCCTGCCACCGTCGCGAGCGCCGTCGTGCAGTCGCCGCTCGCGACGACGGCCGGTTCGGTACTTGCCGCGACCCGGGCGGCGACCTGGTCGTACAACCGCGTGACCATCGCGCCGGCCGGCCCCTTCGAGACGATCACCGCATCGTCGGCGGCGAACGCGTCCACCATCTTCGGCAGCGCCTCGGCGTGGTGATACGGAACCAGGATGCGTCGCACGGCGGGCGGTCTTCGGCGGCGGAGGCGAGAAACCGCCGCACGATGCCGCGGCCGCTGATCGAGCTCGAGCGCGTGAACGTCCATCTCGACGGGCGTCACGTTCTGCACGACGTTTCCTGGACGCTGCGCCCAGGACAGCAGTGGGCGATCGTGGGCCCGAACGGTTCCGGAAAGAGCACGCTGCTGGGCGTGATTCGCGGCGACCGCTGGATCGATCCCGACGGCGGCGTGCGCAGGTACGCGCTCGACGGGGCGGAGCAGCCGGTCGCTGCCGCGGCCCCGCGCATCGGCTACGTCTCCCCCGAACTGCAGGAGCGCTACACGCGGCTCGACCTGAGCTTTTCCGGCCGCGTGCTGATTGCGACCGGGCTGCACGATTCCGTGTACCTTCCGCGCGGACTCGACCCCTCGGAGCGCGAGCGGGTCGACGCGCTCGTCGACCGCTTCGGCCTGGATGCGATCGCCGCGCGTCCGGTGCGCGAACTCTCGTTCGGGGAGCTGCGCGTCCTGCTCGTCGCGCGAGCGCTCGTTCGTGCGCCTCGGGTCCTGGTGCTCGACGAGTTCACCAACGGGCTCGACCGGCGGATGCGACGCGAGCTGCTCGCGTTTCTCGCCCGCGTCGCCGGGACGACGCACGTCGTGTGCGCGTCCCATCGCACCGGCGACCTCCCCGAGACGACGAACGCGCACGCGGTGCTCGCCGGCGGGCGGATCGCCGTGCTGGGCGACGGTCC
>CALEOJ010000274.1 GCA_937910425.1 uncultured candidate division WPS-2 bacterium | reverse complement strand
CGGTCGTTGCCAGACCAGCAGTCGTGGTGTGGCCGGTCAGCCGCAGCGTCACGCTGAGCACGTCGAGTTTGCTGAACGGCGACGTGCCGCGCGCAGCGGGACGCGGCGAGGCACTCGGCCTCGCGGTCGCGCTCGCCGGAGGCGTTGCGCTCGCCGCGGGCCGGGGCACGAACGGCTGGATCCGGTACTGCTTCGTGGTGTCGCTCCACACCGTGAGCGTGTTCGCGCGCCGGTCGATGACCACGGTCGCGGTGATCGGCGGGACCGGAAACGAATCGCTCTTCAGGGACAGCACGTCGACACGGGTCAGCCCCGTGCGCTGCGCCACCGCGAGTTGGACGGCTCCGGTGTACGTGGTACCCTGCGCGACGACGGTCACGCTCGCATGCGCGTGCGCCGAAAAACCGACCGGGGTCGGTGCCGGCGTCGGTGACGCGTTCGTCGTCTGAGCGCCGGCGGCGCTACCGAGGCCGAGGACCGGGAGCAACGCACACGCGAGGATGCGCACGAGGTGAACTGTCATCGTCGGTCCGTTGGCGGCGCTCCCACGCCGAACCTGGGCCGGTCTAGCCCCGCTGAAGGTGCATGATGTCACCCCAGACGGAGATCGTTTGGCGATTGATCCATACGATGTTGTAGCGAACCTTTCCGGGCTCGAGCGGCATCGGATAGGTGATCGTCAGAATGCCGCCGCGACTCGTCGCGTCCCAGGAGCACCTGCCCTGCACTCGGGGCCTCCGTTGAAAGTAAAACGCGCACAACCCGTTTTGATAGACGTAGAGCTCTTCTGTGGGCGGGGTGGTCGCCCAGTGCCCGAACGGCGGCGGCGCCGCTTGCGCCCCAGACGGGGACGGCACCGAGGCGAGCGACAGTACGAGAACGATGGCGCAGATCGCCGACCGCGCTCCTGCTTTGAGGGCCATGGCTGCCAGTATACACCACGGCGCCGGCTCGGCGGTCGCAAGCAAGCACTCGACTGGCGAGGTCTGGCCCACGCCGCCCGGGGGATGGTGGTCACCATCCCAATCGGTCGCGCTTCGCGCGATTTTTTTATTGTAGCGCCGCGGCAGCTCTAGCCCTTCCCGTCGCATTCGTCGCCGGAGCCGCGGCTTCCGATGAACTGCACGTGCGGCGGGTTTGCCGACCCGGGCACGCCGGGGATGTACTTGGCCCGCACGCCGTTCAGGCCCCCGCCGTGAAACGTGAGCAGCCCAGAGCTGACGGAGTACGTTCCCGCGTGCCCGCCCGCGTCGGTGTATCGGCCGCCGCCCGCGAGCGAAAAGTTCTCCATCATCGCGGCTTGCAAATGCCCGCCGGTGTAGGTCCAACACTCGTAGCGTCCCATCGCCATCGGGCCGCCGCTATTCGGTGCCGGTTTTTTCGGCGGCGCGGCCGCGCCCATGGAAGGCGTGGTCGGTGCCTTGACGACGTTGCCGTTGATCGTGCACGGTTTGCGCGTCCCGCCGTAGGTACCGTTGATCGACTCGGCGAGCGACTCGCGGTCGATCTTCGACGTGAACCCTTTCCCACCGTTTCCGTTCGGATAGAACAGCGTGCAGAGGTTCCCGTTGCACGCGAGCACTTTGAACTGGTTTCGACCGGCCCCGCAGTCGTACAACGCGTTGTAGACGATGCCGCCCGCCGCTGAGGCTTGGGTCGCCGTAAGCGCGCCTACAACGAGCGACGTCAGGATGACGACGAAGCTCAGCCGGCGATGATGCAGGTCAGGCATGTGCATGCCCCTCTCATGTCGTCGTCAGATCGGGGTGTCCTTCAGGCCGTGGTCGTCGAGGGCGCGACGCAGAAAGCCGCCCGTCTTCGCGTCCTCGAGGAACGTTATCGCGTAGGCGAGCGCACTCGGCCGGCCGAGCGGCACCGCGATCGCGGTCTTGGTTTGCTGAAAGGCGCCGGGCAGGACGCGCGAGCCCGGGATCCGTGTCGAAAGCGGGACCAGCTGGTCGCGCAAGTTGGCGAACGCGTCGATCTCGCCTTTGCTCAACAGCGAGACGATTTCGTCGACGCTCTGATAGCCGACGACCGTGGTATTCTTGAGGACCCGCGCAGCGCCGCGCATCGTCGTCGTGTTCGCGACCGCCGCTACCTTCACGCCGGGCTGGTCCAGCTGTTCGGCGCTCTGAATCGGCGAACCGGCGCGCACGATGTAGGTCGCGTCGGCAACATTGTAGATCGGACCGAAGGCCAACTTCTTGGCGCGCTCCGCGTCCATCGGGACGAACGTCACGTCCCACTCGCCCTTGGCGGCCGCATCGGTGATTTGGCCGGAGTTTTCGTACATCACGTAGTCCACGGGCACGCCGAGCCGGCGCGCCATCTCCTTGCCCAGATCGACGGGCACGCCGGTCGGCTTGCCGGCGGTATCTTTCGCCGACCAGAACGGCCCGCCCAGCGAGCTCATCGCGATGGCAACGCGCAGGTGTCCCGACGGCGCCAGCTCGTCCCTCGCGGAGTCGGCCCATGCGGCCCGTGTCGGAGCCATGACGAGCAAAGCGAAGAGCATTGGAATTGCCAGGCGCATCATCATCGGAATCCCTCCAATCACTAGAGCGCCGCCGCGATTCTGTCGACCTTCTCACCGGAGCTCCCCGCTTGGCTGAGGTGGCGAGTGCCCCACGTGCGAATCGCGGCGATGACCGGAATGAAACTTTGGCCCTTGCGGGTCAAGCGGTACTCGACCTTGGGCGGAACGACGCCGTAATCCCGACGATCGATCAGCTCGGCCAGGGTGAGCGCCTTCAATTCGCGGCTCAGAACGCGCGGAGCGATCTCCTGCGTCCCGACCGCCCCTCTGAGGAGACCGGTTCTGATCTCGCCGTAGCGGAGCGGACCGTCCTTGAGATCCCACAAGATGCGGAGTTTGTACTTCCCGCTGATCAACTTCTGAAATGCCGTGACCGGGCAACCGCAGGTCACCGCTGACTTCGAGGTCGCTATCCTCATCGGCGCTCCGCCTCCCGCGTTACAGTATCATTTTTGTCCATACTTGCACATTCGCTCATTTCCTTACCACAATACACTGATGATTCTCGTGACGGGTGCCGCCGGACTGAACGGCGGGGAGCTGGTACGGCGGCTGTCAGCGCGAGGTGTCGCGTTGCGCGCGTTGGTGCGCAGCGTCGAGAAGGCGGCGGCGCTGTCGGCACTGCCGAACGTCGAGGTCTTCGCCGGCGACATGGCGAGGCCCGAGACGCTGTCCGGAGCGCTCCGCGGCGTGGATCGCGCCATGCTGATCTCTTCGTCAGACTCGGCGATGCTCGAGGTGCAATCGGCCTTTATCGCGGCAGCCGCGAGCGCCGGCGTGAAGCACGTCGCCAAACTCTCCGGGATCATGCCCGAGCTCGACTCGCCGTTTCGATTCGCACGGATGCACGGCGAGATCGAGCGGCGGCTCGAGGCCTCGGGGATGGCATTCACGCATCTGCGCGCCGGCGAGTTCATGCCGGCGTACTTCCGGCAGGTGCCGTCGATCCTCGCGAAAGGCGCGCTCTTTCTGCCGATGGAGAACGCGAAGATCGCATCGATCGACGTCGGCGACATCGCCGAGGTCGCCGCCACGGTCCTGACGAGTTCCGGGCACGAAGGGAAGACCTATCCCCTGACCGGGCCCGAGGCGCTCGGAATGGCCGAGGTTGCCGACGCGCTCTCCGCGGCGACGGGCAAGAGCATCCGGTACGTCAACGTCGCTCCCGACGATGCCAAGAACGCGCAGCTCGCCGCCGGCGTGCCGCCGTACCTCGCCGATGCGCTCGCCGAACTCTTCGCTGAACGGCGAAAGGGCAAGGAGGCGCAGGTTTCGCCCGTAGCCCAGACGTTACTCGGACGCCGTCCGACGAGCTTCGCGGAGTTCGCCGTACGGAACGCCCCGATCTTCCGCGGCGAACAACCGGCGCCGAAAATCTGATGCCCCGCACTCGATTGGCTGGAACATGAAATACTTTCTCATCACCTATCGCTTCAAACACGGCTCGGAAGAGGACTGGCATCGGGAGATCGCTCGCTTCATCTCGGCTTTGGACAACGATCCGGCCTTGCGCGGGAGGATCTCGTATCGCTGCATGAAGGCGAGCGGAGGACCCGACTACTACCATCTCGCCGCGGCGGCTGACGACGATGCCGTCCGGGACCTCCAGAGCCGGGAGTTCTTCGCGCGGTACACCGGACAGACCGAGCTCGTCGCCGGCGGAGAGGTCGTCGTGTCGCCACTCGAGCTCATCGCCCAGACCGCCGGGGTTCCCTAATCGATCACTTCGTCGTGAGCGTGGTCAGGCCGCATCGTGCTGCCTGCCCCGAGCGGTGCCCGGTGCTCTCTTTGGCGGCGACTCCGCCCGCAGAAGGATGACCTGAGCCGCATTCGTCCGCGTCGGCTGTATGGCCGCAGCGAACGCACGCAAAGCGCGGTCCCTCCCGGCTTTCCTTGCAGACGCGTCCACACGCGACGCACGTCTGCGAACTGTATCTGGCGTCGACCTCGATCACCGTGCGAGCAGCGTGTTCGGCTTTCTCGCGGATCAAGCTCGCCAGCATCCGGAACCCCGCGTCCAAGAGCGCCCGATTCAAGCCCGCCTTCGCCCGCACGCCAACGCCTGGCTCCTCCGGCGTCCCTTTGGCGCTACGCGTCATCGAACGCAGCCGCAGCGCCTCCAAAGCGATGCGATCGAACCGCCGCACGATCTCGCGGCTCACGAACTTGCGTCATGCGTCGAAGAATGTTGTTGGGTTTTACAACAAGCGTGGGACGGCTGAGCAATGGATCAAAGAAGGAAAGGGCGCCATTAAGTGGACGCGGCTCTCGTGTCACCCGTTCAACGCGAACGCGGTCCGCCTACAACTTCATGCATTGGCTTACAATCTCGGGAACTTCCTTCGCACGCTGGCGACTCCAGAACCAATTGCCGAGTGGTCGCTGACAAGTCTTCGCGAGAAGCTGATCAAAATCGGTGCCAAGGTCGTCAGGCATGGTCGGTACGTCACGTTCCAGATGGCGGAGGTCGCGATCCCACGGGAGTTGTTCGCTGCGATCATGCAGAGAATCGCTGCTTTGCGATCGCCGCCGATGGCAACGGCAACATGAACACCCCGGTCAATTGCGTGCGCCGGAAAACGATGGGAGAGGTGCGTACTTATGAGGATCCAGCAGGGCTGTTTAGTGGCCAGAGGCCAAAAAGCTGGCCCATTTCGTTCCGAGCGAACCAAGCCAGCCGCCGGGGCGTTCGGAAACTGCCGGAATCCGCCCGCCACGACTCGAATAGCAGGGTCATATGGGGAATCCCCGTTTACAGCAAACTCGGGGCTTGACTCAGATTTCTGTCGCCGTCGCTATCAATGCTGCAACCTCAAAGGAGTTGAACCATGAAGCGTTCCTTAAGACCTGATGTCGCTTTGAACCAAGGAGAAACTATATGAAAGGTT
>CALEOJ010000273.1 GCA_937910425.1 uncultured candidate division WPS-2 bacterium | reverse complement strand
CGCGTCGAGCGGATCGGCCCCGTGCGCTTCGCTCGCGAGTAGCGCGGTTTCGATCACGTGCGCCCGCTCGGCGCCCCCGAAGGCGACGATCTCGGCGAGCTCGACGCGTCCGTAGGTGAGCGTCCCCGTCTTATCGACACAGATCGTCGACGTCGAGCCGAGCGTCTCGACGCTTCCGAGCCTGCGCACGAGGGCGCGATCGCGCGAGAGCCGCCAGGCGCCGAGCGCGAGGTAGAGCGTGTACACCATCGGCAGCTCTTCCGGGACCGCGGCCATCGCGAGACTGACCGCGGCGATGACGGCGAGCGTCCATGGAGCGCCGTGTCCGCGCTCGATCAGCACGACGGCGACGCAGATGACCGCGACGACGACGCTTATCCGTACGACGAGATGACGAATTGCCGTTTCGATTGGCGTGCGCGGCGGTTTGAGGCGTCCGAGCAGCACCGCGATCGCGCCGTAGTGCGTCGCCGCGCCGGTCGCTGTGACGCGTGCGAGCGCTCGGCCGCCCACGACCGTCGTCCCGGCCGAGATCGCGGGCACCTCGCCGGCCGCGCGCTCGACCGGGATCGACTCGCCGGTGAGGGTGGATTCGTCGATCGCGAGGCGCCCGTCGAGCAGCTCGCCGTCCGCCGCGATGATGTCGCCCTCGGTGAGGGCCAGCACGTCGCCCGGCACGACGTCGCTTGCGGGCACGTCGCGCTCGAGGCCGTCTCGAACGACGCGCGCGCGGGGCGCGGTGAGCTCCCGCAGGCGTGCCAAGGCGGCGTCCGCACGCCCTTCGAGGACGACGCCGACGAGCACGATTGGGAGCAGCGCGACGCCCGAGACGATCGCGTCGGTTCGATCGCCGAGGATCGCGTAGGTTACCGACGCGACGACCAGCAGGATCGCCATCGGATCCGTCGCGATCCGCGCGACCCACGTGAGCACGGCCGGCATCCGCCGGTCGGCGCCCACGACATTCGGCCCGAAGCGGAGCAGGGCTTCGGCCGCTTCCTTGGGGGTGAGTCCCCGGATGACCGTTGCGGCCGGTGAGCCGGGTTCGGCCACTATCATCGTTCCAGCCTACCGGCCCCGTGTGAAGGCCTTGAGAGTGCCGCATTCTCGAAGCCTTCACCGGTCGCGTCCAGACTGAAGGACATGAGCTTTGCGCATCCCTTCGGCCGTATCGTCGTCGCGTACGATGCCTCGCCTCCCGCCGACGCCGCGCTCGCGCGCGCCGTCGCCCTGGCCGAGCAGTTCGGGGGTGACCTCGTCGTCGCGCACATCTCCGACGTCTGGGCGCCGACGGCGCTTCCGCTCGCGACGAAATCGCCGCGCGAGCTGCGCGACGCGGCGCCGGTCGTTCGGGGTCTCGACGTGTTTCGCCGCGAACTCCTCGAACACGCGGGCGAACGCGTCGCGTCGTGCACGGTGCCGGTGAGCCTGGATTTCTCGACGAACAGCGTCGTCGCGGGGGTGATCGACGCCGCACAACGCTGGAACGCGACCGCGATCGCCATCGGGATGCGCGATCTCTCCGGCGTCGCGCGCACGCTGACCGGAAGCATCACCGACGGAATCTTGCGAAACGCGCACGTGCCCGTGATCGTGGTGCGCGAAGGACAGCTATCGCACGGTTCGGAGCTGCACCGCCTCGTCGTCGGCCTCGACGCCTCGCAGCCGTCGGAGGGCGCGGCGGTCTTCGCGGTCGCTTTGGCGCTGGAACGTAGCGTACGACTGGCCTTCTGCGCCGTCGCCGAGGCACAGGCCGTCGACGAGCTCACCGGCGCATATGGATCCGATCCGACTCCGTGCGTCCACGACCTTCGAACCGCCGCGCGCGACGCGCTCGACGGTGGACTGCAATACGCGAACGCCGTCGATGTCTATCCGGATACGGAGATCGTGGACGCTCACGCCGCTGCGACCGGGTTGCTCGACGCCGCGCGCCGCCAGCGTGCAGACGCCATCGTCGTCGGGACGCACGGCCGGCGGCGTCTCGATCGTTTATTCCTCGGCAGCACGGCGGAGTCTCTCGTGCGGCGCAGCGACATTCCGGTCATCGTCGTCCCTGCTCGCACGCACCTCCTTCCGGGCGTTCTCGCCGCCGAAGCGGCCGCTACCCAACCTTGAGACGTCTTGCGCCGCCGCCTCGAACGCCGGCCAAAGACGTCGCGCACTCTGTCCAGGGGAGTCAACTCATGGCGAACAGCAACTCCAATCTCCAGCAACACATGCCGCGGCAGTTTCGGAATCGGCGCGAGGCGGGACGGCTGCTCGTTCCACTGTTGCGCCGCTTTGCCGGCCGCAGCGACGTCGTGGTCCTCGCGCTTCCCCGTGGCGGCGTTCCGATTGGGTACGAGGTCGCGGTCGCCATCGGCGCACCGCTCGACGTGTTCACCGTGCGCAAGCTCGGCGTCCCCGAACACGAGGAGCTCGCGATGGGCGCCATCGGCAGCGGCGGTGCCTACGTGCTGAATTACGACGTGATCGACGCGCTGCACATCTCGCGCGAAGATGTCGTCGACGTCGCGGAACGGGAGCGCCGGGAGCTCAAACGCCGCGAGCATCTTTATCGCGACAGCCGCCCGTACCCGAAGCTTGAGGGCAGGACCGTCATCCTCATCGACGACGGGATCGCCACCGGGGCTTCGATGATCGTCGCTGTGAAAGCGTTGCGGCAGAATAACCCGTCGAAAATCGTCGTCGCCGTCCCCGTCGCACCCTCCGAAACATGCTCGGCGCTCGGCGAGCACGCCGACGAAGTGATCTGCTATGAGACGCCGGAACCGTTCGGCGGCGTCGGCGCGTGGTACGAGGACTTCTCGCAAGTCACCGACGAGGAGGTCCGCGCCTTGCTGGACCAAGCCTCGCTGCGCCGGGCGTCATGAGCACCGCCGTCACCGTTGCATCGCTGCACGACCGCGCCGCCGCCGACGCGCTCGCGCACGCCGAAGACCCCTACAAAGCGCTCGTCGAACGCGTGGGAAACGCACGTGTCGTCCTCATCGGCGAAGCCTCACACGGAACGCACGAGTTCTATCACGAGCGCGCCGAGATCACCCGGCTTCTGATCGAGCAGAAGGGGTTCGCGGCGGTCGCGGTCGAGGCCGACTGGCCCGACGCGCTGCGTGTGAACCGCTACGTGAGCGGGACCGGCAACGATTCCGATGCCGCCGACGCGCTCGCCGGGTTCCGCCGTTTCCCGACCTGGATGTGGCGGAACGCGGACGTCCTCGATTTCGTCGGCTGGCTGCGCGACTTCAACGAGTCCCGCGCGCGCCGCAGTCGCGTCGGCTTCTACGGCCTCGATCTCTACAGTCTCCAGACGTCGATCGAAGCGGTTATCCACTACCTCGAGCGCGTCGATCCTCCCGCCGCCGAACGAGCCCGTCGGCACTACAGCTGTTTTGATGAGGTTGCGGATCCGACCGGCTACGGCTACGCGGTGGCACTCGGCCTGACGGGGTCGTGTCGCAACGAGGTGATGCAAACGCTGATGGAGCTCCGCCGGCGCTCTGGGACGTACCTTCACCTCGACGGCTCCGTGGCCGAAGACGAGTACTTTTACGCCGAACAGAACGCCCGCGTCGCGAAGGACGCCGAGGAATACTACCGGACGATGCTCGACCACGAGATCTCGTCCTGGAACCTCCGTGACCGTCATATGTTCGAGACGCTGCAGGAGCTCGCCGTGCATCTCGCGCGACATCGCGACGGCACGAAGACGATCGTCTGGGCGCACAACTCCCATGTCGGCAACGCCGCCGCGACCGAGATGTCTCGCCGAGGCGAGTTCAACATCGGCCAGCTCACGCGCCGGCAGTACGGCACGCAAGGTGCGCTCATCGGTTTCACGACGTACACCGGGACGGTCAGCGCCGCTTCCGTCTGGGGAGCGCCGGTCGAGCGAATGATCGTCCGGCCCGCACTCGCGGGGAGCTACGAAGAACTGTTCCACCGCACCGGCGTTCCGCGCTTCAGCCTGATGCTCGACGATCCGGCGGTACGCGCCGCGTGCCAAGGGCCACTGCTCGAGCGCGCGATCGGCGTCGTCTACCGCCCCGAAACGGAACGTCAGAGCCACTACTTCCAATCGCAGCTCCCCGACCAGTTCGACGCCGTGATCCATATCGATCATACGCGTGCGGTCGAACCGCTCGAGCGGACCGCGTCGTGGGACAAGGGCGAAGTCCCCGAGACCTATCCGAGCGGACTGTAGCGCGATGAACGTGCGACCGACGGAAACCGCCGAACGCGAAGTTCGGATCGCTATCGGCGCGGAGGGCGCGATCCTCGGGAACCTACGCGTCCCGTCCGCTGCGCGCGGCCTCGTGATCTTCGCGCACGGGAGCGGCAGTAGCCGCCTGAGCCCGCGCAACCGCTACGTCGCCGAAGTCCTCGAACGCGCAGGGCTCGCTACGTTGCTCATCGACCTCTTGACGGCGCACGAAGAAGCGATCGACCGTCGCGACGCACGGTTCCGCTTCGACATCGAGCTCCTCGCCGAACGGCTCGTACTTGCCAAGAGTCACGTCCGCGCGTGGCCCGAGACAGCGGTCTTGCCGGTCGGCTATTTTGGCGCGAGCACCGGAGCCGCCGCCGCCATCGTCGCTTCGGCACGCACGTCGGGCGAGATCGCGGCGGTGGTCTCGCGCGGGGGACGACCGGACCTCGCGGGCGATGCGTTGGGTCACGTCGACGCCCCCACGCTCCTCATCGTCGGCGGCGCGGATCCGGTCGTGATCGAGCTCAATGAGGAGGCGATGCGGCGTATGTCCAACGCGCCGGTCGAGCTCGCGATCGTGCCCGGAGCAACACACCTTTTCGAAGAGCCCGGAACACTCGAGGAGGTCGCGCAGCTCGCTCGTGATTGGTTCCTGCGGCATTTCCGGTAAGAGTCAGGTGGCCGTCACCCGATTCGGTAGACTGGAGGGCGCATGGCACAGTCCACACCGCAGAGTTGGCGCAAGGTTCCGCGCAGTGTTGTCGCCCTCGGACTCGTTGCTCTTTTCATGGACACCTCGTCGGAGCTCGTCTTCAGCTTATTGCCGCTATTTCTCGTGGATGCGCTCCATGCCAGCATGGTCACGGTCGGCATCCTTGAGGGCGGCGCTGAAGCGATCGCGGCGATTGCCAAGGTATTCTCGGGCGTCATTTCCGACCGGATCGGCAAACGCAAGCTGCTGACGGTCGTCGGCTATGGCCTCTCAGCCGTTACAAAGCCGATTTTCCCTTTGGCGGGATCCGTCGCGGCTGTTCTGGTGGCCCGCTTCCTCGATCGCATCGGCAAAGGTATCCGGGGCGCGCCGCGTGACGCCCTTGTCGCCGACATCACTCCGCCCGACATTCGTGGCGCGGCATTCGGGTTGCGCCAGGCGCTCGACACAGTTGGCGCTTTCGCCGGGCCGCTGCTCGCAATGGCCCTGATGGTTCTCTCTGCCAATGACTTCAGGGCCGTATTCTGGTGGGCAGTGGTGCCGGGTGCGATCGCCGTCGTCCTGTTGATTTTTGGTGTTCAAGAACCCGCGGGGACGAAGCCAAGCGGACAAAGGGGCTGGCCGATCCGGCGCGCCGATCTGGCCCGCATGAGCGGGGCCTATTGGTGGGTTGTCGCCATCGGGGTTGTGTGGACGCTGGCCGGTTTCAGCGAGGCGTTTCTGGTGCTCAAAGGGCAGCAAGCGGGCTTGCCGCTCGCGCTTGTGCCCCTCGTGCTCGTCGTGATGAACATCGTCTATGCCGTCATCACAATCCCCGCGGGGGTCGTGTCGGACCGGATCGGCCGCCGCAAGGTGCTGGTCGTCGGGCTAGGTGTTCTCGTCGCGGCTGACCTCTTGTTAGCATTTGCACCGGGCTTACTGGGTCTCTTTGCCGGGGTTGCCTTATGGGGAGGATATATGGGTCTTTCCCAGGGCCTTCTCTCCGCCTTGGTAGCCGACACCGCGCCCGCCGATCTGCGGGGAACCGCATTTGGCATCTTCAACTTGCTGACCGGCGTGGCGCTCTTGGCCGCCAGCTCGCTTGCGGGCGCCCTGTGGGCGCATTTCGGCTCGACGGTAACCTTCGCCACCGGGGCGGGATTTGCAGCCGTGGCTGCGATTGCTTTTGCGATCCGGTCCGATGCCCCAGCGCCTGCATAAAGATTCTCGATTTTATGCACGGCTGGGAACCGATGCGCGAAGCATGCTCGGCGCTCCGCAAGCACACCGACGAAATAATCTGTTATGAGACGGCTGAACCGTTCGGCGGCGTCGGCGCGTGCGCGCATCATGAGCACCGTCGCCGTTGCATCCCTTCACGATCGCGCCCTCCGACGCGCTCGCGCACTATGCGGGGGGACGCCTTTGGATGGGTTCTACTCGAATAAGATAGGCGCTACCTGGCCGCCGCCGCGGCCGACGCCGACGCGAGGTCGAGGGTAACCGGTACACCCGACTGGAGGATGTCGAGCACCGGGCAGTGAGCGTCGACGTTCTGCTTGAGCCGTACGAGCTCGGCATTGCTCGCGCTGCTCTTTAGCCAAATCGTTCCTCGAATGTTTTGAAAGCCGGGACGGATGCCATCCTTGACGGCGTAAAAGCCGCGAAGGTCGAGATCTCCTTCGATCTTTATCGAAACGGCCTCGAGCGGAATCCCCAATGCCTCCGCATAGACTCGGTACGTGATTCTTGGCGCTGGCAGGAGCTGCGGCGTGAGCCCGATCGCGATCGCGGGTCGCGAAGAGCAACGACTCGATCCACGAGTGATGCAGGAGCGCGTTGCATGCGAAGATCGCCGCCGCTAGGAGGACGGTGTTGCGAACCAGCAGGAGCTTTGCCAACGCCCGCCGTTCGCGGCTTTCTCCGGCAGCGCGCAGCACGCGGTATATCGTTGAGATCGAACCCATCGTTCTGGCGTACGGGCGATACCCACCTTCGCCTTCACAACTCCTTCGCACACGCCAAGTATCCTAATCGATGGAGGTGCGGTCGCGCGGCGGTTGTAGAGACTCCTCGACGCCGACGTCGCGCAACTGTTGCAGCAGATCCCGCGCCGTCGCGCGAGGCGATCCAAACACCGACGGTCGCGTCGAAGATGCGCGGGGTACGCCACCCGGCGCCTCGTACGTGCCGCAGGAGCGATTATATGATCTCTGTCCCTCCACCAGTTGGGCGCGCGCAGCAAGTGGAACTCCTCGAACAAGTGCGTGCGCTCTTCGCCAACGTCGACGCTGACGCTCGTAAAATGTACGAGCAGTGGCGACCGAGCCTTCGGCGTCGGGCCTTCAGGCTGGGTGCCTGGAACTTCGCTGCGTACCTCGCGTTGCGCCGAACGGACATACGTTCACTCCAAGTTGCCCTCATGCCGCTCGGACTTTCGTCGCTGGGCCGCTGCGAGGGTCGCGTGCGACCGAATATCGCGGCGGTTATCGAAGCCCTTGCGGCGCGATGCGGCGAGCAGGTGGATCGTCCGGCGACGACCGCCCGGGCCTTCTTTCGGGGCGAACGGTTGCTGCGGGCGGAAACGGCGAGCGTCTTTGGACCGCAACGCTCGAACCGCGCCGTGCGAATCATGGTCACGCTGCCCACAGAAGCCGCGAAAGACGGCGACCTCATCGCAGCGCTCGTACGCGCCGGGATGGATGCCGCGCGGATCAACTGCGCCCACGACGATGTCGATGCATGGCGCAAGATGGCCGCGCACGTCCGGGCAGCCGAGAAGCACCTCGGTCGCCGTTGCGTCGTGTACGCGGATCTCGCCGGACCCAAGGTCCGCACGCTCGACGTTCACGTGCGCCACGACGCCCGGGTCCGCGTTGACGACCGAATCGCACTCGTGCGCAACTTACACGATGCGAAGCGCGACGAACCGGCCGTCACCTGCACGGTTCCGACGATCCTAGATCACTTGCGCGACGGTGACCCGATGTGGATCGACGACGGGAAAATTGGCTGTGTCGTGGAACGCGTCAATTCGTCGCGCGCTGACCTTCGCATAACGCAAGCGAGCGAGCGCGGCAATCGGCTGCGGCCGGACAAAGGCCTCAACTTTCCGAAGACGCACATCCCGGTACCGCCGCTAGGTACGGTTGACCTTGAGGCGCTTGCCGCGATCGTCGATGCGATCGATGTCGTCGGATACTCGTTTGTGCGCAAGGCTTCAGACATCGAGACGCTACAGGACGAACTCGCCCGGCTCGGCCGGCCGGCTCTGCCGCTCGCGCTGAAGATCGAAACGCTCGAAGGCGTCAACAACCTGCCCGGGCTGATCGTGCAGGCAGCGGGACGCCAGCCGACCGCGGTGATGATCGCGCGCGGCGACCTTGCGGTCGAAATCGGATATCGGCGTCTCGCCGAGATGCAAGAAGAGATCCTCTGGCTCTGTGAGGCCGCCTCCATTCCGGTCATCTGGGCGACGCAAGTGCTCGACGAGTTCGTCAAGACGGGCATACCGACGCGTGCGGAAATCACGGACGCCGCTACGGCCGAGCGCGCGGAATGCGTCATGCTCAACAAGGGCATACACGTCGTTCGGGCCGTGGAAGTGCTCGACGAACTCCTCCCGTTGATGGAGGCGCACCAGACGAAGAAGACGTCGCGCATGCGCGCGCTGCATTCCTGGCTGATGGATTGACGCACGCCCGCCGAGCTCGTAGCGATGGCCCCGTGCGCGTCGCGCGAACGGTTCCGCTCGATGACATCGACGAGGGCATCAGCACCGAGAAAGGCGAGACTCTCATTGCGTGCCTCGGTGAATCCGTCCGTCACAGCAGCGAAAATGTCACCATGATCGAGTGGGGCTGTTTCCTGGCCGAACGCGTCGTCGTCGTCCATCAAGCCGACGATCGGTCCCGTAACATCAAGCAGCCGAGACCCGTCCGGCGTGATGATGTAGGCTGCTTCGTGAC
Organism: uncultured candidate division WPS-2 bacterium; assembly: GCA_937910425.1. Taxonomy (GTDB): domain Bacteria; phylum Vulcanimicrobiota; class Vulcanimicrobiia; order Vulcanimicrobiales; family Vulcanimicrobiaceae; genus Vulcanimicrobium. The sequence goes on along the minus strand of CALEOJ010000273.1, from coordinate 410 downwards.
CCGCCGACACGTACTGCATCGTCTGCCGACGGGCATCCACGATCGCGAAAAAGGCCGTCGCGAACAACTCATACTCGCCCTCGAACGTGCTCACGGATTGTCGCCACGCCATCACCGTTCGCTACAAGTCCGAGATCAGTCAAATGGGGTTTTTCTTCGGGGCGATGCCGCCCGACGGGAAGGTCACATTCGCCGCAGACTTCATCGCTCGATGCGCGGCGGTTTGTCGGTACTTAATCCCGACAATGCGTTCAATCGCCAGGCTTGAATAAGACTCCTCACGTGCAATACGAGCCGCCTTGAGGACATGCGAGCGAAAATTTTCAGTAGGTTTGAGACCACGTAGTTTTTCAGTTTAGTGCATTTATCCCGGATCCCCGCGCGCGCGGCGCGATAGGGAGTCATACCCA
>CALEOJ010000272.1 GCA_937910425.1 uncultured candidate division WPS-2 bacterium | reverse complement strand
AGCCGTCCGACGTGAACGATCAGCCGCTCCTCGGGGACCGCGCCGAAGGCGGCGCGGGCGCGAGCGCGCGCGTCCGATACCGGGGCGGGGATCGCGATCCCGTTCGGGATGATCGAGATCCGGTCCGGGTCGACGCCCTCTTCGGCGACGACCCGGTCGCGCTGTGCGCGCGAGAAGGTGACGAGCGCATCGGTCCGCGCGAGGAGCAGCCGGTTCAGCGGGCGGAACGGGGCGGGGGCGCCGAATTCGCTGTTGTGCTCCGTGTGGACGATCGCCGGGACGCCCGCCAGGACCGCCGCGAGGCGGCCCCAGTACTTGCCCGCGTGGGTGTGCGTGTGGACGATCTCCGGGCGCCAACCGCGCATCGTGCCCGCCATGCGGCCGACGAACGCGATGTCGTACCGTCCGCGCCGGTTCGCGGAGAAGCGCTCGACGTGCGCGGGTGCGTCGCCCGCGCGGCGCGGCGCAATCGTCAGGACGGAGAGCTCGAGCTCGGGGTCTCGCAACCGCTCGAGCAGCGTCGCGACCAGTCGCTCTGCGCCGTAGGTTCCGAGATCGGCGACGACGTGCATCACGCGCATCTCGCTCGCACTCCTACCCGGCGCAGCGACCGACCTACCCGTTACTTCTCGGCCCCGCCAGGGGACAATCAGGGGCAACCATGACGGACCCGATGCTCACGGTGGAGCACGTCGACAAATCGTTTCCGGCGACCCAGGGTGCGGCCGGAATGCTGCGTTCCTTCCTCGGCGGCACCGAGCGGCATCAAGTGCTCTTCGACGTCTCGCTGAGCGTCGGGCGCGGCGAGCTGTTCGGCTTGCTGGGCCCGAACGGCGCCGGAAAGTCGACGCTCCTGAAGCTGCTCGCGACGCTGATCGTCCCCGAGCGCGGCCGGATGACGATCGGCGGGGTCGACGTGCTGCGCGATCCGATCGGCGCGAAACGCCAGATCGGACTGTGCACGAGCGACGAGCGCAGCTTCTACTTCCGGCTCACCGCGCGGCAGAATCTGGAGTTCTTCGGTGCGCTGGTCGGGCTGCACGGAAAACAGCTGAAGCAACGCATCGACGCCTGCATCGACCTCGTCGATCTGCGGCCCGATCTCGACCGCCGGTTCGGCGGGTTCTCGTCCGGGATGAAGGTGCGGCTCACGATGGCGCGCGCGCTGCTCGCGGACCCGGCGATCTTGTTCCTCGACGAGCCGACACGCGCGGTCGACCCGGTCCACGCCGAGGAACTGCGCGCGCTGATCCGCCGCCTCGTCGACGGCGCGGGAAAGACGGTCGTCCTGGCGACCAATCTGCTCGACGAAGCGTGGCAGCTCTGCGACCGCGTCGCGGTCGTCAACCGCGGCCGGATCGTCGCGCTCGGGCCGCCCCGCGAACTCGACGTCGACCTGCACGCGGTCGCGCGCTACCGCGTGACCGTCGACGAGATCGACGAGGACCTGCTGGCCCGTACGCGGACGGTGCCGGGTTTCCGCGACCTGCGCGTCGAGCGCACCGATCACGGCATCCACCTGTACGTCGAGCTGGAACAGCTCGACGGCGCGCTGGCCGCGCTGATGCGGGCCGTCTCGCTCGACGGCGAGTCGACGCTGCGCGATTTTCGCCCGGTCGAACCCGAGCCGGTCGACGTCTTCAGAAAAGTGACCGACCAATGACGGCTGCGATTGCCAAATCGCGCGCGATCTTCAAGCGCGACGCGCTGGTCACGTTCTCGTATCCGGGGAACTTCGCGCTCTCGTGGCTCGGGATCATCGTCGAGGTCGTGATCGCCTGGTATATCGCGCAGCTGATCCACCCCAGCGCGAAGTTCAGCCCGACCGGACACGTGGTCGGGTACTTCCAGTTCATCGCGGTCAACACGGCGTTCGTGCGCTTCCAGTCGGCCGCGCTCAACAGCTTCGCCGAGTCGATCCGCGACGCGCAGCTGACCGGGACGCTGGAGATCGTGCTGGCGACCCCGACCCGGCTGCCGACGCTGGTGCTCTCCTCGGCGGTCTGGTCGTTCACCTACACCACGCTGCAGACGATCGTCTACCTGGCGATCGCGGCCGCCTTCGGCCTCAACCTCTCGCACGTCGACCTGGTGACCGCCCTGGTCTTCCTGGTCCTGACGGTGATCGCCGTCTCGCCGCTCGGCGTGCTGGCCGCGGCGCTGGCGATGGTGATCAAGAAGACGGGACCGATCGAGTGGATCTCGAGCTCGACCGCCCAGATCTTCGGCGGCGTCTACATCCCGCTGGCGGCGATGCCTCACTGGCTGCAGCTGGTCGGCTGGATCCTGCCGATCACCCACGCCCTCAACGGATTCCGGGCCGCCGTCGCCGGCGTCCCGCTCGCCGGGGTCGCGGGCGATGCGATCTGGCTGCTCGTCGCCTCGGCGGTGCTGATGCCGCTCTCGCTCTGGGTTTTCGCCCGTGCCGTCCAAAAGGCGCGCGTCGACGGAACGCTTTCGATGTACTGAGGCCCGAATAGGGACTTTGGTCCTTCGACAATCGGGACTGCAGCCACGCTACCCCGGACATCCGCTCGGGCAACACTCATCTAGGACGACTATGCATATGGAGATGAGAAGCACGATGTGGATTACCCGGCCGGTCGCAACAGCGCTGCTGGTCATGATGACCGGCCTGCCTGCCCTCGCGCAGCCAATCGAGATCGCGACGCTCGGACGTTCCCCTCTCATGGGTCAGTCCACGAACGCCGCTGAGCTCAAGACGAACTTCACGAAGAATGAAGGCCTGATGCGCCAGGCCGGAATGGACCTGGGGCTGACAACCGAGCAGTACGAGCAATTCCGGCTCGCGCTCGAGGTCGGGAAGCCGAACTGGGTCACGGTTCCGCGCCACCTCGACGCGATGACCTGGGCCTCCGGCGGCCGCGTGTATATCCTGCACGACGTCATCATCCCGCCGAACCAGAAGGGCGTCGAGATCGACCTGCACTCCAGTGACAAGGTCATCGCCCTCTTCCTCCCGGCCAAGTGCGGTAATCTCTCCGTGATCCGGCGCAGCGTCCCGCATGTGGCCGCCGTCCGCAACTTCCCGGTTCCGCACGTCGCCGCGGTCTCGGTCCCGCCGCCGCCGGAACAGACCACCGTCGCGGTTGAGCAGGCCCCGGTCGTCGCCGCCGTCGCGCCGCCGCTAGCGATCCCGGCGGTCGCCCATCACGGCTTCAGCCTCCTGCCGCTCGCGGCGCTCCTGCCGTTCCTCGTGCACGGCGGCGGCAGCAACAACGTGGTCTCTGGTAGCTTCACCCCCGGTACGGGAACGGTCGTAGGGCCGCCACCCTGTCCCTGAGGCCGACGGACCGGCCCTGACCTCGTGCCACGAAAGGATTCGTGAGTGAGCACCACCCGACGGAATTTCCTGAGCGCCGCCGCCGCGACGATCGTCGCGGCCGGCGCGCCGTGCGCGCTGCACGGCGTGGCGTTCGCCGCCGAGGGCGGGGACGGTACCGTCCTCTCATACGACGCCTTCCTGGCCACCGCCAGGGCGCCGTTCAAGCACAAGCAGCTCTTCACGGCGCCGCGCGCGAACAACGGCGCGATCTTCGCGTACATCCGCAACTCGCTCAACGGCTACCAGTTCGGCTGGGGCGAGGGGCCCGGTACGCTGCACCCCGCGGGCGTGCTCAACGGGATCGGCGTCGCCCAAGGGCTCGGCGATGCCATGTGGGCGCGCTACGGGCTGGCCGAAGTGCTGGCGCGGGGCGGCGATCCGGTCAAGGCCCCGGGGGCCGGTGCCGGCAACCCCTGGCTGCACGCCGCCGCCGCGTATCCGCGCAACGACGCCGACCAGAGCGCTCCGTTCAACCAGGACGCCTCGATCGAGACTTTGCAGCGCCGCGGCGCGACGTTCTACGTCTGCAACAACGCCGTGCGCGGGCTCGCGATGCGAACCGTCGAGGCGGGGCTCGCGAACGGCCGCGACGTCGATGCGCTGCACGCGGAGCTGCGCCGCAACCTGATCCCCGGCGGTCTGCTGGTCCCGGCAGGCGTCACGACGATCGACGCGCCGCAGCAGGAGCATTTCACGCTCTACGACGCGAGCGTCTGATGCGCCCCAGCAGCACCCCGAGCCAACCGCCGGCTGCGCCGCAGGCCACGTCGACGGCGTTCCAGACCAACCCCTCGTGCGAGCCGCGGATGGCCTGGACGATCTCGATCGCCCCCGAGTACGCTGCGACCAGCAGCGCAGCCCGGAGCGGACCGCGCGTGCTCGAGCCGAGCGCCTTGTCGGCGGTGAACCCGACCAGCGCGAAGGCCGCGATACTGTACGCTTTCCGCAGGAGTACGTGGAACGAGAGCGCCGACGGCGAAGTTATCTCGTACAGCTCGTTGTTGGTCGCAACCCAGAACATCACCGCCGCGACGACCGACGCTGCTGCGATCCAACCCCACCTCGCACTGCCGGATCCCGGTGAATCGTCATGACCCCTCGCACCCATCTCGCTCGTGCTCTGTCCGCGTCGTCCGCCGCTCTCCTGCTCGCAACGACCCCGCTCGCGGCGCGGGCGGCCGATCCCACCCCGCCGCCGTCCGCCCCTGCCGCCCAGGCGACGCTTCCACCCGCCGTCGTGCCGACGGCGCCGACGGGGGTCTCCGTCTCGAGCACGATCCACCCGGGCGACACGCTCGCCATCAGCGTCTACGGCGAGCAGCCGTTCACCGCCGTGGTGCAGGCCGACGGAACGATCCAGCACCCGTTGGCCGGACGCGTCCTGGTCGGCGGGCTCTCCGTCCCGGAGGCGCACGACGGCCTCGTCGCGGCGCTGCACAAGTACATCAAGAAACCGTCCGTGACGCTCGCCATCCAGCAGCAGGGCCAAATCAACATCACCGTCCTCGGGAACGTGAAGAATCCCGGCAAGTACCAGATCCGCAGTGGGGGCCGGCTCAGCGACGCGATCGCCGCCGGCGGCGGCGTCGCGACGATCGGCATTCACGATCCGATCGCGCGGGTGCAGCAGAGCAACGGTTCGATGACGAGCGCGAACGTCCAGCGGCTCCTGCGCAACGGCGATCCGACCCAGAACCTCGACCTCGACGAAGGCGCGTATGTCTACATCTCGGGCGCCGAGACGATTCGGGTCCAGGTGATCGGCGCCGTCTCGCGCCCCGGCAACGTCGAGGTGAACGAAGGGGACCGGCTCTCGATGGCGCTGGCTCGCGCCGGCGCCGAAGCCTCGGTGCATCCGGATCTTGCTCGTGTCCACTTGACGAGAACCGACCCCTTGACGGGGAAGACGACTCCGTCGTACGAGATCAACGTCTACAACGCGCTCGAGCGCGGCGATCAGCGGTACGACCCGATTTTACAGGCGAACGACAAGATCTGGATACCCGAGGCGAAGTCGCTCAGCGCGGGCGCGATCGGCGTCTTCTCGATCCTCGGCCGCCTGCTCGGCTTTTAGGAAAGGATTCCGATGTACGAGCCGCCGCAGCTCCGGGCTACCGCGATCCCCCCGGCCATCCCGACGTTCGTGCCGCAGCAGCACCACCAGCAGCGGCAGGCCGACGTCGATCCGGTCGCGATCTGGCAGTCGTTCGTTGCGACGGTTCTGCGTCGCCGCACGCTCTTCGCCGGCGTCTTCGCCGCCGTACTGCTTACCGTCGCGCTGGTGACGTTCGTGAGTCCACGCATGTTTACGACCGACGTGAAGATGATCGCCGGCAACCCGGCCTCGGTCGCCCAGAACCCCCAGGCCCAGACCGGCCTCCCGGTACTGAACGCGCTCATGCTGGCCAACGCCGCGCAGTCGGCCGAGACGTACGCCGAGCTGATCGGCGAGACGCCGGTCGTGCAGCACGTCATCGACGATCTCGGTCTCAAGACCGACGTGAGGACGCTGCAAAGCGCGGTCAGGGTCAAGCCGGTCACCAACACGAACATCATTTCGCTGCAAGTGACCTGGGGCAATCCGGCGATGTCGGCCAAGATCGCCAACGACTTCGCGACGGTCTTCGTCGCGCGTGAGGCGGAGCTGGTCGCAAGCTCCGCGACCGGCGCGCTGGAGTTCTTGCAGAAGCAGCTGCCGGAGGCCGAGCGCAAGCTGCGTCTCGCCGAAGGCAATCTCAGCGCCTTCCAGACCTCGCACAACATCGCCGACCTCGGCGCGCAGACGACCTCGCTCGTCACCGCGGCGTCGAACATCGACGCGAAGATCAACGCGATCCAGTTGGAGAAGCGGCAAGCGGACGCGCAGATCGGTTCGCTCGGCGGGGCACTGGCCGGCATGAGCGCGACGGCAGGCGGCGGCTCGAGCGTCGCGCAGAACCCCGTGCTGCCGCAACTGCGCGGACAGCTCGCGGCGCTGCAAGTGCAGCTCGGCAGCGCGCGTCAGCAGTACACGGATTCACATCCGCAGGTGATCAGCCTCAAGCAGCAGATCGCCGACCTCAACCGCGAGATCGCGCGCCAGCCGGCGACGATCGTCGCGACGACGAGCACGATCGCGAACCCGGTCTATCAACAGGTCTCGCAGCAGCTGACGGCCGCGCGCGCGATGAGCGAGAGTGATTCGGCGCAGCTCTCGCAGCTCGCGAAGCAGCGCACGGCGATCAACCCGAAGCTGGCGGCGCTGCCGGCGCAGTCGGCGCAGATGCTCGCGCTCCAGCGTGAGAAGAAGCTCGCCGAGGACACGTACAACGCGCTGCAGCAGAAGTTCACCGACGCGACGATCGCACGGACCGCGGGGATCAGCGACGTGACGATCACGCAGCCTGCGTCTGAAGCGCTCGCCACGAAGACGCCGCACGTCGCGACCAACCTGACGATCGGCGCGATCGTCGGGCTGCTGCTCGCGCTCGGCATCGTGTTCCTGGTCGATTGGTTCGACGGCCGCCTGCGCGACGAGCGTGACGTCGAGACCGAGCTCGGCCTGCCGGTGCTGGCCTCGATCCCGCTGATGCCCTCGGGCGACGGTGCGCGAGCGGTCCCGGCCAACGTGCGCAACGCCGCGATGGAGTCGTACTTCCAGCTCGTGCTCGCGATGCGCTACAGCTCCGACCGGCCGCTGCGCAGCGTCACCATCACCAGCCCGCTCAAGGGCGACGGCAAGTCGACGGTCGCGATGAACATCGCGGGCGCGCTCGGTGAGATCGCGGTCTCGAGCATCGAGCGCGAGGCGCGCGTCCTGGTGATCGACGCCGACATGCGGCGTCCTTCGCTGCACAAGAAGTTCGACGTGCCCAACGAGTTCGGGTTGACCGACATCCTGGTCGGCCGCGCCTCGCTCGCACAGGCGGTGCAGCGCACCGACCGGCCCGGCGTCGACGTGCTGACCAGCGGAACGCACTCGCCCAACCCGATCAAGCTGCTGCAGTCGAGCCGCTTCGACGCGCTGCTGCGCGAGGCACGCGAACGCTACGCGACGGTCATCGTCGACGCGCCGGCGCTCGTCCCCGTCTTCGACGCGGCGATCCTCGCAAACAAGACCGACGGGACGGTCATGATCCTCTCGGCCAACCAGACCGACCGGCGTTCGACGCGCCGCGCGATCGCGCGGCTCGAGACGGTCGGTGTCAACGAGCTGATCGGCACGGTGATGAACCGCTCGACGGCCAACATCGATGATTACAGTGACTACTTCGCGTCGGGGTCGGCGGCTCTTCGCGAGCTTCCCGGGACGGCGTAGTTCTGGGCGCGGTCGCCGGATCGCCGCGGGCGCGGCGCTCCGGCGGCCACGAGAGCGCGACGACGCGCGACAACGGGTGAGATAACGGGCCAAGGGGGCACGGATGCTGCGACAACCATCAGAACGCACGTATTTCCCGCACGTCGAAGGACTGCGCGGCGTCGCTGCGCTCTATGTGTTCCTCTTCCACATCTGGCAAGCCGGCGTCGCGCATGTCGGCGCGACGCTCGGGGTGCTGCTGCCGCTGACGCTGCCGTGGCTGCAGTTCGGGCATTTCGCCGTCAGCATCTTCATCGTGATCTCCGGATACTGCCTCGGACTCCCGGTCGCGATGCGGTCCGATCGTTCGCTGAACGTTGCGAAGTTCGCGCGCCGCCGTGCGCGCCGGTTGGGCCCCGCGTACGTGCTGGCGCTGTTCCTCTCGCTGATCCCGTTCACGCTTGCGCTCGCGCTGCGCGGGCAGCACGTGCCGGCGTGGCACGTCGGCGTCGCGCTGGTCTCGCATCTCGCGCTGCTGCACAACCTCGTCCCGCCGCTCGCCGAGTATTTGAACGGACCGATGTGGAGCATCGCGCTCGAGTGCCAGATCTACGTCGTTTTCGCGCTGTTGCTCGTGCCCGTGTGGCGCCGCTTCGGCCCCTGGGCGCAGCTCGCGGTCGCGCTCGTCATCGGGCTCGTGCCGCAACTCGTCTTCCACGGTGCGCTCGCCTATACGGCGCCGTGGCTGCTCGGACTCTTCGGAATGGGCGTGCTCGCCGCACAGGTCACCGCGAGCGGCGTGCGCATCGTTCCGGCACTGCGCTGGGTCGCGCTCGCGGCCGGCGTCGCGGCGGTAGCAGCGATGCTCACCGCAGGCGACGCCGCCGCGGACGGCTCGCTCTGGCCTGCCGATCTGGTCGTCGGTGCGGCGGTCGCGCTGCTGTTCGTGACCGGCGGCGGCACGACGGTCCCGCTGACCGCGCGGCTGTTGTCGCTGCGTCCGATCGTCACGCTCGGAACGTTCTCGTACAGCCTGTACCTGATCCACGGCCCGCTGATCATGGTGGCGGCGGCGGCGCTGGCGCGCGTTCACGCCGGCACCGCGCTCAGCGCGCTGGTCTACGGTGCGCTGATCCCGCTCGTCGTCGCACTGGCGTACGCGTTCTACCGCGTCGCCGAACGGCCGTTCCTCTCACCGGAGTTCCGTGCCGCGATCGAACTCGCGCCCGATCATACCGAGCGAATGAACGAAGTGATCGGCACCGCGGTGATCGTTCCCGGTTCGGCATAGAGATCGCCTCGATGCTTCCGAACCGATTCGGATCCGCAATGTTCTAGATGGTGAAAGTGCGCCTGCTCGCAGCGGTGGGCGTGCTCGCGCTCATCGCGATACTTGGTGCGGTGTACGTTTATACCGTCACGCGGCAAGACGTCCAGCTGCGGGTCGCCGGGCGAAACGGCGAAGCGCTCGGGCATGCGCGCGCGTCGCGCGACCGCGGCGAATACCTGTATCAAACGGCGGCCCGCTGCGCCGCGTGCCACGCGAGCGATCTCGGCGGGGGATTCGTGCTGCGAAGCGAGCTGGTGGCGACGCTCTGGGGTCCGAACCTGACCCGCGGGAATCCGTCGGTCGGCAGCGCCTACACCAGCGCCGACTTCGAGCGCGCCATTCGCCGCGGGCTCCGCCCGGACGGCCAGCGCCTCCTCATGATGCCTTCATTGGATTACGCGACGATGAGCGACGATGACGTGTCGTCGGTCATCGCCTACATTCGCGCCGCCAAAGCGGTCGAGCGGCCCGCGCCGGCGTTTCGCCTCGGCATCGCGGGTCGCCTGATGCTGCTCGCGGGGCGGCTCGGCTTCGATTCCGATCGCATCCCGGATGCCGTTCCGCGACAGCCCACGCTCGTCGCCGGGGCCTACCTGGCGCGCATCGGCGGATGTCTGCGCTGCCATGGCGCCGGCGGGCAGGCCCCGGCGAGCGCGGTCGGCGTGGCGAGTTTCACCGCTTTCCTGCAAACCGGACGGGATCGCTCCGGGCGAGCGATCTTCGCTCACGCTGCACCGGCCCGCCGC
>CALEOJ010000271.1 GCA_937910425.1 uncultured candidate division WPS-2 bacterium | reverse complement strand
CGAGATATTGGCGTGACTGGAGTTCAGACGTGTGCTCTTCCGATCTGTCGCGCTCCCCGCGACCGCCGGCGCGATAGCGCGACGGCGTCATCCCGAGCGCGCCGCTCGCGTACGGCCGGCTCGACGAACCGTATCCCGCATCGTGGATCGCCGCGGTGACGCTCGCGCCTGACGCGAGCCCCGTGCGAAACCGCTCTGCGCGCCGTGCCCGTGCGTACTCGCCCGGCGTCACGCCGACTACGCGCCGGAATGTGCGCTGGAAGTGGAAGCGGCTGAGCCCCACTTCTCGCGCGACCGCTTCGAGCGGCTGTGGTTCGTCGGCGGTGAGCAACGCGCACGCGCGCTTGATCAGCCGCACGCGGTCGGCGTCTGCAGCGACGTCGTCAGGCGCGCAGCGCTTGCACGCACGAAAGCCGGCCTGTTCCGCGGCCGGTGCGTCGCCAAACGCGAACACGTTCCGCCGCGCGGGCGTGCGCGAGGGACAGCCGGGCCGGCAGTAGATGCTCGTCGTGCGCACCGCGAACACGAAGCGGTCATCGGGCTTGCGGGTGCGCACCGTTTCCCAGCGCGCGTCGTCGATCGGTTTCATGGCGTTAGCGTACCGTCTGCGCGCCTCGGCCGCGCTCCGCGCATTGCTCCCGCATCCCGTGGTCACTTCCCGATGCAGAACCGCGCGAAGATGCCGTCGAGCACCGCCTCGGTCGCCGCCGCGCCGGTAATCTGGCCGAGCGCGGCGACCGCCGCGAACAGCTCCGGCGCGATCAGGTCGACCGGTTCCCCGGCGCTCAGCGTCGCGTGTGCATGGGCGAGCGCCTCGCGTCCACGCGCCACCGCGTCGGCCTGCCGCGCCGAGGCCAGGTGCGGCCGCGCAAGGTCGATGCTCTCACCATGCCAGCCGGCGTGCGCGATCGCAGCGCGCACCGCATCCAGCGTGCCGGCGTCATACACCGAGCCCGAGAGCGCGTCGTGCTCCGCTGCGTCGCGCGCATCGTATCCTGCCGTTCCGAGATCGCGCTTGTTGAACAACACGACTCGGTCGCGCCCGCGCGTGTGCAGCAGCACGTCACGCGCGTCGCCGTCGAGCGCGCACGAACCGTCGACGACGACGAGCGCGGCGGCGGCGGCGCCCAGCGCGCGGCGCGCCCGGTCGATCCCGATCCGCTCGATCGC
>CALEOJ010000270.1 GCA_937910425.1 uncultured candidate division WPS-2 bacterium | reverse complement strand
GGGATCCCATCGACCCCGATGCGCTCGGCGTCGATCCCGCGGCCGACCAGCGCAGCCTGGATTTCCGGAGTCGCGACGGCGTACGCGTCGATGTTGCGATAGATCCAGAACGGGTGCACGACGAAGTCGGTCACGATGCCCATCACCGGAATCGACGGGTCGTAAAGCCGCTTGTAGGCGGACATCACCCCGCACGGAAAGGCGTGCGTGCAGACGACGGCGCTCGGCCGGAGCCGTTGCATCAACCCGCGGATGTTGCGCGCGGTGAACTCGCTCGCCCACACGCGAAAGCCGCCGGCCGCGGTCGCGCGCTCCGCGCGGTCGTAGATGAACCCGTACACCTGCGGGATCGTGCGAACCATCCCGATGTAGCCGTCGCTGACGACCTTCGAGAACAACGAGGCCGCATAGCGGTAGCTGTCGACGACCTCCCCGCGGATCCCGCGCGTGACCAGGCGCTGGCGGACGGCGTCGGCAGCCGCGCGGTGGCCTTCGCCGACCCGCGCGGAGAGGAAGAGGACCGGGCCCTTCGACAAGCTCAGGACAGGCTCTACGCCTGTTCCTCCGGCGGTCCGGACTCTTCCGCCAGCACGAAGAAGTCGTCGAGGATCTCTTGGGCGAGCTCCTCGTCGTCGAGGAGATCGCCGAACTGGTCGGTCACGACGAACTCGTCGTTCTTTTCGTTGTAGCACACCGCGTAGGCGTTGCCTTCGTCGTCCTCGACCAGACCGACGGCCTCGAAGCGCAGCTCGGTGCCGTCCTGCATGTGCAGTTCGAGCACGTCTTTCAAGTCAAGCGGCTGCTTCGCTCCGCCGCCGCCGCCGTTGTTTCCGGCACTGCCGTTCGTTTCGATGACGATCTCCTTATTTGAGGTACCGTGCGACGTTCGCGTCGTGCTCTTGCAGCGTCTTCGCGAAGGCCGAATGCCCGTCCGGTTTCGCTACGTAGTAGAGGTAGTCGCTTTTCGCCGGCGCGAACGCCGCGTCGAGGGAGGCCTTGCCGGGGTTCGCGATCGGCGTAGGCGGGAGCCCGGTATGCCGGTAGGTGTTGTACGGCGAGTCCACCTCGAGATCGCGCTTCGTGATCACGTCGTGATGTTCCGGGAACGTGTACTCGATCGACGCGTCGACTTCCAGCGGCATCCCGCGCTGGAGCCGGTTGTAGATCACCGACGCGATCACCGGGCGGTCCTCGTCTGCCTTCCCCTCACGCTCGACCAGCGACGCGATCGTCACAACCTCGGGGACCGTCCGCCCGAGTGCCTTGGCGCGCTCCGGCGCGTCGCGCGGGAGCTCTTGCCGGAACTGCCCCACCAGGAGCTTCGCGACCTGATCGGGCTGGTCGTCGGTCGGGATCAAATAGGTGCTGGGAAACAAATAGCCCTCGAGATTGAGGGTGCGCGAGCCGCCCAGCGTGACTCCCCCGTCGTGAAGGAAGAGATGGTCGTAGGCGCTCGCGTCGCCGAGCGCGCGGCCGGCGAGCGTGCGCGCGATCTCGTGCGCGGTGTAGCCTTCCGGGATCGTCACCCAGACCGCGAACTGCTCGCCGCGCACCAGCCGCAGCAGGATCTCGTCGCTCGTCTGGTGGGCGGGAAAGCGATACTCCCCCGCTTTCACGTCGGCGTCGACGTGGCGCAGGCGCGCTAGCAGCCGGAACGCGAGCGGGTTCTCCAGCACCCCGCGCTCGCGCAGCACGGCGACGACCTGCCCGAACGTCGAGCCGCGCGGAACGATCACGTCGGTCTGCTGCACCGGAAGGCCGCGATCGACGTACACCGCGTTGCGAAACCAGAGTGATGCCGCACCGACGATGACGCCGACGCAGAGCACCGTCGCGAGCGCGACGCCGAGCAGCGCTCGGCCGGCGCGGTTTACTGAGGCCTGCGGGCTAGCCACGTTTCGAGGATCCCGACGGCGGCGAGTTGATCGACGACCTTTTTGCGCTTCGCGCGCGAGACGTCGGCGTCGATCAGCGCCTTCTGCGCGGCAGCGGTGGTCAGGCGCTCGTCGATCCGCTCGATCTCGCCGTCGAACGCACGCGCGAGGTAGGCGACGAACGCGTCGATTCGCTCGCTCGCCAGTGCGCGCTCGCCGCTCATCGTCAGCGGATCACCCACGACGATCGTTCGTACGCCGCGTTCGCGCGCCAGCGCCACGATCGCGACGACGTCGTCGCGCACGTTCGTGCGCTGGAGCGTCGAGTGCGGAAACGCGAAGGTGCCCTCGCCGACCGCCACGCCGATGCGTTTCGTGCCGACGTCGAGCGCGATGACCGTGCTCACGAC
>CALEOJ010000269.1 GCA_937910425.1 uncultured candidate division WPS-2 bacterium | reverse complement strand
CGCCGCCGGCGGGCTCTACGCCTCCCCCGCCGACCTGGTCCGGTGGGACGAAGCATTCTTCGGCGGACGACTGCTCGACCCGCCGGCGGTGCGACTCCTCACGACTCCGCCGCAACTGCCGGGCGGCACCGTGACGACCTACGCGATGGGCTGGATCCGCGAGACGCTCGACGGCTATCCGCTGGTATGGCACAACGGCGGCGTGATCGGCGCGAACACGCGCAACGCGTATTTCCCCGACCAGCGCATCAGCGTCGTCGTGTTCGCCAACACCGTCGGGTTCGACGAGACGCGCATCGTTCGCGAAGCGTTCCGCGCTCTGCGTGCCGCCGTCGGAGGCACAGCTCGCGGCCGAGCACGAGCGCGACACGAAGCCCGCGCCGGGCGAGGACCCGGTGGTCACCGCAGCGGTGCGGGCGGAATACGAGCGCTGGCGCGCCGGCAAGGTCGACTTCACGCGCTACGACGCGACGATGCGCGCCGCGTTGAACGACGCTCTGGTGCAGCAGGTCACCACGGGACTCGCAGCGCTCGGCGCGCCGACGGCGTTCGTGTATACCGGCAAGACGGCGCTGCCCAACAACGCGGGCACGTCGTACAGCTACCGGGTCGTCGCGCCCGGCGGTGCTGTTTCGCTGGTCTACAGCCTCGATACCACCGGGACGATCAACGGCATCCTTTTCAAGCCGGCGGAGTAGCCGCTAGGGTACGTCGTGACGCGCGGTCAGCTCGGCGACGCGGGCGCGCAAGGCCTCTTTCTTCGCGCCGGTCTCGATGTCGGTCAGCGCCTCGCCGATGATGCGGCCGACCTCACGCGCGTCGTCCTCGCTGAAGCCGCGCGACGTGATCGCCGGCGAGCCGATGCGAATCCCGCTGCTGACCGCCGGCTTCTGCGGGTCGAACGGGATCGCGTTCTTGTTCACCGTGATCCGGATCTGGTCGAGGTACTCCTCGACCGCTTTTCCGGTGAGGTTCTTCGGCGTCAGGTCGACCAGAAGCAAGTGCGTGTCGGTACCGCCGCCGACGAGCCGCGCGCCTGCGCGCTGCAGCTCTTCGCCCATCGCCCGCGCATTGTCGATCACCTGCCGCTGATAGGTCGTGAACGAGGGTCGAAGCGCCTCACCGAACGCGACGGCCTTGGCCGCGATCACGTGCATGAACGGACCGCCCTGGATCCCCGGGAAGACGCTCTTGTCAACCGCCTGCGCGTACTGCGTCGTGCTGAGGATCAGGCCGCCGCGCGGACCGCGCAGCGTCTTGTGGGTCGTCGACGTCACGAAGTCGGCGAGCGGGACCGGCGACGGGTGCAGGCCGGTCGCGACCAGCCCCGCGATATGCGCCATGTCGACCATGAACGCCGCGCCGATCTCGCTCGCGATCTCGCGGAACGGTGCGTACTCCATCGTGCGCGGATACGCGCTCGCGCCGGCGATGATCAGCTTCGGCTTGTGCTCGCGCGCGAGCTCGCGCACCTGGTCGAAGTCGATCAGCTCCGTGTCCTTGCGAACGCCGTACGCAATGGCGTTGTAGAGTTTGCCGCTGAACGAGACCTTCGTGCCGTGCGTCAGGTGCCCGCCGTGCGCGAGCGACATCCCCAGGATCGTGTCGCCGGGCTTCAGCACCGCCATCAGCACGGCCATGTTGGCCTGCGCGCCGGCGTGCGGCTGCACGTTGGCGTGCTCCGCGCCGAACAGCTGCTTGAGGCGCTCGATCGCAAGCGTCTCCGCGACGTCGACGTACTCGCAACCGCCGTAGTACCGCTTGCCGGGATACCCTTCGGCGTACTTGTTCGTCATCACCGAGGCGGTCGCTTCGCGCACCGCGCGGCTGGCGTAGTTCTCCGACGCGATCAGCTCGAGGTTGTCGCGCTGGCGGCGCTCTTCGCCCGCGATCGCGGCGGCGACCTCGGGATCCGAAGCGGCGAGCGTCTGGGGTTCGAGCAGTTGCATGTCGGTTGTCAGCCTCGGTCGTCGGAATCGGAGCGGCGGCGAATCAACGTCGTCGCCGAGTAGTCGGGTTTCGCCGCGGCCACACGACGCGCCCCGGTGAAGCGGAGAACCTGGACCAGGACCAGCAGGCCGACGGTCGTGCCGATCGCGATCCAAAACCACGGGCCCGCGTAGCGCGGCGTGGTGTGGTCGAACAGATATTCGGCGAGCGCGATGACGACCGCCGCGAGCGGGACGAGGTTGCCGAGCGTCTGACGGTCGACGGTCATTGCGGCGAGGTCGGGTCGGTCACGATGATCGGGTCACCTCACTGAAGAACGCAGCACCGGTGCGCATCGCCGTTTCCAGCTCCTCGTTCCGGGAACCGCTCGAGGCGAGAACGCTGACGCAGCTGGAATGGATCGAGCGCTGCGCGACGCTGCTCGACGCCGACGGCCTGCTCTTCGACACCGCGCATTTTCCCCGCACCGACGCTGAATACGCGGCGCAGCTGCGCAAGGTTACGATCGACCTCGGGATGGTCCCCTTCGGGCTCGATTGCAGCACGCTGCTCGAGCCGGCCGCCGCCGCGGACGCGCGGGACACCGTCCTGACGCTCGCCGCGGGGCTCGGCACCGCCGTGATCCGCACGGTGCTTCCGGCGCCGGGCCCGGTGCCGCCGGCAACCTTCGCCGAGACGGTCGGAGCCGCGAAGGCGCTGAGCCGTGCCGCCAAGGCCATCAACGTCACCGTGCTGCTCGCCACGGCGCCGGGGACGCTCGGCGCGGACCTTGCCGCGGTCAAACACCTGCTCAAGGACGTCGACAGCGCTTGGTTGCGGGCGTGCCCCAACGCACTGGTCGACGATGCGGCGCTCGGTGTAAAAGATCGCTATCCGGCCTTCGTCGCGACCCCCGAGGACGATCCGCGGCTCGTCGTCGCACGCCGAAGCGGCGCCTGGGTCATCCTCGACGCACCGCCGGACGAGCGGCCGTGGGATCTGGTCGACAAAGCGATCGCGGCCCTCCGGAAGGCGGAGGCGGAGCGCCGGCTGACGGCCGGGATGTAGGTCTGGAGATGCGACGTGACCGCAGCGGCCGTCTGGAACCCGGTTGAAGACCTGCCTGTAGCAGGTGGGTGCGGCCCGGGCGCCCAGTGTCCAGCGAGAAGCCGGACAGCCGGTCGTATCCGGAGCTGATGCTCCCTTGGTTTCGACGTTGGCCAACCACCTGGGACCTACGCGAACCACCGCAGTCGCCGTCGCTGCTGTATCGTATACCAGCCGTCAAGGACTTGACAGCCGTCCCTTCGCGAGCACGCCACCGTGGACGGCGGAGCCGTCCGTTTGCGGCGAGAAGCGCCGCAGCGTGGACCCGATTCAGCTCACCGTCGAACCGCTCGACCTGCCGCTCAAGCACACCTTCACCATCGCGCGTTCGTCCGAGAACGTCTCGCGCACGGCCGTGGTGCGACTGCGTTGGAACGGCCTCGAAGGACTCGGCGAGACCGCGCCGATCACACGGTACGGCGAGAGCCTCGAGAGCGCGATCGCCGGCCTGCGCACGCAGCGGCTGGGCGACGATCCTTACGCGTTCGAACGGTTACTGGACGGGCTCAGCCCCGCGCAGATGTGCGGGCTCGACATCGCGCTGCACGACCTCGTCGGGAAAGATCTCGAGCGGCCGCTGTGGCGTCTGCTGGGACTCGATCCGGCGCGCACGCCGCGCTCCTCGTTCACGATCGGGATCGCCCCGCTCGCCGAGACGCTCGCGAAGGTGCGCGAGGTCGGGACGCACCCGGTCATTAAAGTCAAGCTCGGCAAGGGCGCGGAGATCGAGACGGTCGAGGCGATCCGTTCCGTCTACCACGGCACGATTCGTGTCGACGCGAACGAGGGCTGGACGCCCGAACAGACGGTCGAGCTCCTCACCGAGATGGCGAAGTTCGAGATCGAGTTCTGCGAGCAACCGATCCCGGCCGGCTCGCCCGAGAAGCTGCGCTGGATTCGCGAGCGTTCGCCGATCCCGATCGTCACCGACGAGGACTCGAAGGACGCGCGCGACCTCCCCGCCTTGTACGGCTGCGTCGACGGGATCAACATCAAGCTCGCGAAATGCGGCGGGATCCGCGGCGCGCTGGCGATGATCCACACCGCGCGCGCGCTGGGGTTCAAGATCATGCTCGGCTGCATGGTCGAGTCGCAGATCCTCACCACCGCCGCTGCCCACCTGAGCCCGCTGGTCGACTGGGCCGATCTCGACGGGCCCTTCCTCACCGCCCGCGATCCGTTCGCCGGGATCACGTACGCGGACGGCAAGATCGTGCTGCCGGACGGCCCGGGACTCGGCGTACGTGAAATCGCCCCCTCTCACCGTCACCCTGAGCTTGTCGAAGGGTGAGCCGGCGGTACATCGTGCTGGCGCCGCGCGCATTCACCTCGCGCGCCGCGAAGATGGCGCACGGCGTGATCGCCTACTCGTCGGATACCGTGGTCGCCGTCGTCGATCCCGCACTCGCCGGCCGGCGCGTGCGCGACGTGATGCCGCATCTCGCCAGCGACGCACCGATCGTCGCCTCGTTCGAGGAAGGGATGGCGTTCGCGCCGACCGCGCTGCTGGTCGGAATCGCGCCGGCCGGCGGGAAGCTGCCCGACGATTTCCGCGCGGCGATCCGCAGCGCGCTGAAGGCGCGGCTCGAGGTCGTGAGCGGTCTGCACGCGATGCTCAACGACGACGTCGAGTTCGCCGCGCTCGCGCGCGAACACGACACGCGCATCTGGGACTTGCGCCTGCCGCCGGCGGCACCGCTGTTCTCGGGCGCGGCGTGGGACGTCAAAGCGAAGATCGTGCTGACGGTCGGCAGCGACGCCGCAGTCGGCAAGATGACCGCGGCGCTCGAGCTGCTGCGGGCCGCGCGCGAACGCGGCGTCGACGCGGCCTTCGTGCCGACCGGGCAGATCGGGATCGCGATCGCCGGCTGGGGAACGGCGATCGACCGCGTCGTCGCGGACTTCGCCCCCGGCGCCGCCGAGCAGCTCGTCCTCGAAGGCGAGCGCCGTGCGCGCGAGCTGCTGTTCCTCGAAGGCCAAGGCGGGATCAACAACCCGGCGTTCGCGCCGGTGACGCTGGCGCTGCTGTTCGGCGGCGCGCCCGACGCGCTCGTGCTGGTGCACAACGTCGCGCGCGACCGCATCGAGGACTACGACGTTCCGATCCTCTCGTACCGCGCGCTCATCCGCACCTACGAAGGTCTGTGCGCCACGGTGAAGCCGGCGCGCGTCGTCGGGATCGCGCTCAACACGCGCGACTGCAGCGATGACGAGGCGCACGCGGAGATCGAGCGCGCCCGCGCCGAGACCGGGCTGCCGTGCGACGACGTCGTGCGCAACGGCCCGCAGGCGCTCTACGACGCGATCGCCCCCGCACTCGTCAAGACCGAGGTCCTGCATGTATAAGCCGCTCGCCGTGCTCGCTGCATGCGCCGTGATGCTCGGGGCCTGCACCAAGGTCGACCAGACGCAGTCCGGCGGCCGGCACGCCTGGACGCGCCCCGGTCATCTGGTGATCGGCGCCGCCGGCGAGGAACCGGACACGCTGAACAAGCTGTTCGCGAACACCGACGCGGCCGACCAGATCGCGCAGTTCATCTCCGAGCCGTTGTTCCGTTACGGCCCATCGGGTGAGTATCTGCCCGCGGCCGCGACCGAAGAGCCGACGCTGCAGAACGGCGGCATCTCGAAAGACCAGCACACCGTCACGCTGCACATCCGCAAGGGGATGAAGTGGTCGGACGGCGCGCCATACGACGGCCGCGATCTCGTGTTCACGTGGAAAGCTGTGATGAACCCGCGCAACAACACGCGGCTCACGACGGGCTGGGACGACATCGCGTCGATGGATCTGCCCGACCCGTACACCGTCATCGTGCACCTCAAGAAGCCGTATGGCGGGATCATGGGGATCTTCGCCTGCGGCGGCGCGGGCTATCCGCCGCTGCCGGCACATCTGCTCGAGAAACTCCCCGACCTCAACCACGCGCCGTACAACAGCAAGCCGATCTCGAGCGGCCCGTTCGTGCTCACCGCCTGGAACCACGGCTCCTCGCTCGAGCTCGCCGCGAACCCGCTCTACTGGCGCGGCAAGCCCGGACTCGACCGCGTCACGTATCGCATCATTCCCAGCGCCGACACGCTGTTCACGCTCTTGCAGACGCACGACGTCGACCTCTTCGACAGCGTCACCGAAGGTCAGATCGACCGGCTGAAATCGCTCAACGGGTTCAGCGTCACGAAGCGGCTGATCGCGAACCTTCGGCGGCTGCAGTTCAACACCGCCAAGCCGCAGCTCTCCGACCCGCGGGTGCGGCGCGCGATCGGCGAGGCGATCGACTGGGACCGCATCAACGATACGATCTACCACGGCTACAACCAGCGCGCGGCGACGGACATCTTTCCGCTTTCCTGGGCGGCGCCGACGGGGATCACGCCGATGAAGCGCGATCTCGCCGACGCGCAGCGCCTGCTCGATGCGGCGGGGTGGACGCGCGCTGCCGGCGGCGTACGCGCGAAGGACGGCGTCCCGCTGTCGTTCTCGGTCTCGACCACCGTTTCGAAGCCGGCGAACATCCAGGCCGAGCTGCAGATGATGCAAGACCTGCGCGCGGCCGGCGTCCAGCTGGAGGTGAAGAACTATCAGACCAGCCTGCTCTTCGCGCAGACCGGGCCGATCTACACCGGGAAGTACGATTCAGAGTTCACCATCGAGACGCAGGGACCAGATCCCGACAATGAGGGATTGTGGAGCGGGAAGATGATCCCGCCGCACGGCGCGAACGCGTCCTGGCTCAACGACCCGGTGCTGACCCAGGCGAGCCACGACGCGAACCTCACCATGGATCGCGCGAAGCGAAAGGTGCTCTACCAGCGCCAGGCCGACCGGATCCACGAGCTGACCCCGGCGGTGTTCTTGTACTGGCAGAACTCGTTCACCGCGGTCAACACCGACCTGAAGAATTGGAAGCCCGCGTCGTACATCTCTGACTACTGGAACTGCTGGGAGTGGACGATTTAGGGTGCTGCGGCTGATCGAACGGCCGGGAGCGCATGACCTCGTGCGCGTGCCGCCGTCGACACGCGCGGTCGTCTCGTGGAACAGCGACGCGCCGGCCGGCGAGATCGCGCTGATCGCGCACCGTGCGGGCGGTACGGTCTCGCCGCCGCTGCCGTACGCGCGCTGGTCGCCGGACGAGCGCCGGTCCGAGAACGGCGGCGATGCCGAGACGCGGATCGAGGTCGACGTCGTACGCAGCGACGCAGCGCTCTCGGCGATCGGGATCGCGAGCAGCGTCGAGCTCGACGCGGTCGCGGTCGCAGTCCCGCCGCCGTCCGGCGCGCGTTCCGCCGCGCGCTCCCGTACGTTGGAGCTCGACGTCCCGCGCATCTCGCAGTACTCCTCGGCGTATCCCGACGCGCGTGGCTGGTGCTCGGCGGCGGCGCTCGCGATGCTGCTCCGCTACCACGGCGTCGTGGCGAACGTCCCCGAGGTCGTGCGCGGCGTGTACGACGGCGCGTACGGCGGGACGGGCAACTGGGCGTTCAACGCGGCCTACGCGGGCGCGCGCGGACTGCGTGCGGTCGTCGCGTACCTGAACGGGATCGACCACGTGGCCGCGTTCATCGACGCGGGACTCCCGGTCGCGATCTCGATCGGTTGGAACGCGGACGAACTGCCGGGCGCGCCGCTCGAGCACAGCGAGGGCCACCTGCTGGTCGTGCGCGGCGTCGACGCCTCGCATGTCGCGGTGAACGACCCCGCGCACCCGTCGATCGCGACACGCTATCCGCGCACAGCACTCGACCTCGTCTTCCGCGCGCACGGCGGCGTCGCGTATCTCGTCGCGCCGCGCGAGCGCACCGCCGACCTGGTCGCGCTCGCGAACGACGCTGTATGAAAACGCAGCCGCGCGGGCGTCTCGTCGCGCCGGATGCGGTGCGCGATGCGCCGCTGCACGTCGTGCTGGTCGAGCCCGAGATACCGCCGAACACCGGGAACGTCGCGCGGCTGTGCGCGGCGACCGGCTGCGCGCTGCACCTCGTCGAACCGCTCGGATTTCGCATCGACGACCGCGCGCTCAAGCGCGCTGGGCTCGACTACTGGGACGCGCTCGGCGTGGTCGTCCACCCGTCGTTGGACGCATTTCTGGCCGCGTTCGCCGCCGACCGGCTGTGGCTGTTCTCCACGCGCGCAGTGCGCGGCTACGCGGACGCCGAGTTCGCGCGCGGCGACGCGCTGGTGTTCGGCAAAGAGACGGCGGGCTTGCCGCAAGCGCTGCTCGACGCGCACCCGCAGCGCGCACTCCGCATCCCGATGCGGCCGGGCGCGGTCCGTTCGATCAACCTCTCGACGGCCGCCGGCGTCGCGACCTACGCCGCGCTCGCGCGACTCGGGTTTCCGGGGCTAACCTAGCCGCGGTCAGGTCGGCGCGACCGCGTCGGACGGCCGGGTCGTGCGGCGCGTTTCGCCGGGGAGCGTGAACGCGATCAGCGTCGCGGCGAGCGCGAGTCCGGAGACGGTCAGCAGCGTCGCGCCGACGCCGAAGTGGTCGGCGATCGCGCCCAGCGCCGGCGAGAGCCCGCCGCCGAGCGAGACAGCGAGCCCGAGCGTCACCCCCGACGCCAGGCCGACCCGGTTCGGCAGATACTCCTGGCCGAGCACGACGAACGACGCCTGCGAGGCGACCAGCACGAAGCCGGTCGGGATCAGGATCCCGATCGCGAGCGGCAGCGGCCCGCCGCCGCCCGTTAGCGCGACCAGCACCGCGACCAGGACGACGGTCAATCCGGTCGACCAGATCAGCACCGGCTTGCGGCCGACGCGGTCGGCGATCGGCCCTCCCGCGATCGTCCCCGCGGCGCCGGCCAGCAGAAACGCGGTGTCGGTGAGGCCGCCGACCGCCGGCGACCCGTGGAGCACTTCGACCACGTAGAGCGGGATGAAGGCGACCATCCCGAGGTACGCCATCGAGCGGACGATCACGAAGCCGCTAAGCTTCCCGAACGAGGTCCAGTCGTCGCGGCCGTCCGAGACGCGCTTCTTGTTTCGCACCGGCGCGAAGCGGCTGAGCCGCGGGAGCTCGATCAGCGCTACCACCGCTACGATCGTAACCGGGATCGCCGCGGCGAGCGTCCCCGCCAGTCCCCACGCGGCGATCGCCACGGTCGCGAACGCCGGGCCGATCGCGAACCCGAGGTTTCCCCCGACCGTGAACCAGCGCATCCCGCTGGCCTTCCGTGCGCCCGAGACGTAGTTGGCGAACCGCGCCGCCTCGGGGTGGAACGCAGCCACCCCGATCCCGCTCACCAGCGCGGCCAGGAACAGCAGCGGCATCGTCGGGAGGACGCCCAGCAGCGCGACGCCGCTGCCGGCCAAGAACATCCCCAGCGGGATGAGCCACGGCATCGAGCGGCGGTCGGCCAGGTGCCCGATCCCCGGCTGCACGACCGACGAGGAAATCGCTTGGCAGAGCACCAGCGTGCCCGCCGTCGCGTGCGAGATGTGCCAGTGGACGATCAGGATCGGGAGCAGCGCCGGGATGAAGCTCTGGTTGACGTCGTCGGCGAGGTGGGCGGTCGCGAGCAGCGCCATGGAGCGGACGTCGAGGCGGGACACAGCCGTCTCATCGTCGCATGTGCCGCCGGAATCTCACAAGACGATGGTCGGGTGGGCATGTCGAAGCACGCGGTAATGCCCACCATCGCGACGATCGAGCGGCGCGTCGTCGCGTGCCGCAAGTGCCCCGAGCTGCGGGCGTACTGCGCCGAGATCGGGCGCGTGAAAAAGCGCGCGTTCCTCGATCAGGAGTACTGGTCGCGCCCGGTGCCGGGCTGGGGCGATCCGCAGGCGCGGGTCGTGCTGGTCGGCCTTGCCCCGGGTGCCCACGGCTCCAACCGAACCGGCCGCGTCTTCACCGGCGACGGGAGCGGCGAGTGGCTCTACCGCGCGCTGCACCGCGCGGGCTTCGCGAGCCAGCCGAACGCCTCGCACCGCGACGACGGCCTGACGCTGCGCGACACCTTCATCACGGCCGCAGTGCGCTGCGCGCCGCCGGCCAACAAGCCGACCCCCGAGCAGCGGGCGAACTGCGCCCCGTACCTGCGCGAAGAGTTCGCGGCGCTGCGAAACGTTCGCGTCGTGGTAACCCTGGGCAAGATCGCCGACGATGCGGTCCACGCACTGGTCAAAGAGATCGGGACCTACGGTAGTCCGCGCGGGCCGTTCGCGCATCTGGCCGAGACGGTCGTCGATCTGCCCGGGCGCGCCGGCGTGACGCTGCTCGCCTCGTACCACCCGAGCCGGCAGAATACCAACACCGGCGTCCTCACCGAGCCGATGCTCGACGCGGTGTTCGAGCGGGCGCGATCGCTGCTTGGTCCTAGTCCTCCCAAGGAAATTTGATGCTTTCGGGGAGGGGCCTCAGAGCCGGACGTCCCTGTCCGCCCGCGAGCGTGAATAGCGCCTGTCGCTGGTGGGCATAACGGCGCGTACCATGAACTTCCAGATCGACGATCGCGACCTCAGCGCCTTCCTCGTCTACGCCGCACGCGAACGGAGTCTGGACGCCTCGCTGCGCGCGGCCAACAAGTACGGCCGCTCCGACGAGCACAAGAAATCGATCGACGCACTGCGCGAGCTGAACAGGAAGATGCTGTTTCGCGAGACGCGCCACAACGCGCATCCGTTCTGAGCATTTTGCGCAGGTTGCCCCCGAGCAGCGGGGACGAGTCTTCGGACTCGTCCCCGTTTTCGTTACGTCGCGGCCGGCGGCTGAACGATCGTCAGTCCGAGATCGCGTAGCGCCTGATCGGGGACGCCGGACGGCGCGTCCATCATCACGTCGCGCGCCATTTGATTCTTCGGAAACGCGATGACGTCGCGAATGCTCGACTCGCCGCAGGCCAGCATCACGATCCGGTCGATCCCGAGCGCCATCCCGCCGTGCGGCGGCGCGCCGTACGTGAGCGCTTCCATGAAGAAACCGAAGCGGTCGTCGATCTGCTGGTCGGTCAGTCCCAGACGCTTGAAGACTTTGCGCTGGAACTCCGGCTGGTGGTTGCGGATCGAGCCGCTGCCCAGCTCGTAGCCGTTCAGCACGAGATCGTAGTGCTGCGCGGTGATCGCGAGCGGATCGGTGTCGAACAGCGCTTCCTGCCCGGGGAGCGGCGCGGTGAACGGGTGGTGCGAAAACGTGATCTCGCCGGTCTCGGAATCTTTTTCGAACAGCGGGAAACCACTCACCCAGCAGAATGCGAACCGCTTCGGGTCGCGCAGGCCGAGACGTTCAGCGATCTCCAGACGCAGGCGGCCCGCGACATCGGTTGCGATGGCGTGCTCGCCGGCGATGAACAGCACGGCGTCGTTGCCTTCGACGCCGGCGCCCTCGCGGAGGCGCTGCGCCATCTGGTCATCGACGAAGCGCGCGATCGAGCCCTTCATACCGTCGCCGAAGGTCAGGTACGCGAGCCCGTTCGCGCCGATCGACTTCACGAATTCGGTGAGCCCGTCGAAATCGCGCCGCGAGAGCGCTGCGCCGTTCGGATAGCGGATCGCCACGATTCGATTCGCGTCGCTTTCCGCCAGCGACGCGAACAGCGAGAAGGCGCCGCCGCGAAACACGTCCGCGACGTCGACCAGCCTGAGGTCGAAGCGCAGGTCGGGCTTGTCGCTGCCGTAGTCGCGCATCGCTTCGGCGTACGAGAGCCGTGGCAGCGGATCGGGGATCTCTTCCGCGAGTACCCGGCGCCAGACGGAGCGGATGGAGTTCTCCATCATCTGCATCACGTCGTCTTGCCGCACGAACGTCATCTCGACGTCGACCTGGGTGAACTCCGGCTGGCGGTCGGCGCGCGGGTCTTCGTCGCGGAAGCAGCGCGCGATCTGCATGTAGCGGCCGAGTCCGCCGATCATGAGGATCTGTTTGAGGATCTGCGGTGACTGCGGCAGCGCGTAGAACGAGCCGCGATGCACGCGGGAGGGAACCAGGTAGTCGCGCGCACCTTCGGGGGTCGACTTGATCAGGTTCGGCGTCTCGATCTCGAGGAAGTCGTGCTCGTCGAAGTAGTCGCGGATCGCCTTGACGATCTGGTGGCGCACCGTCAGGTTGCGCTGCATGCGCGGCCGGCGCAGGTCGAGATAGCGGTAGCGCAGCCGAACTTCCTCGGCCGGCTCTTCTTCGGCGGCGATGACGAACGGCGGCGTCTCGGAGCGGTTGAGGATCTCCAGCGCGTCGGCCGGCACTTCAACCTCTCCGGTCGCGAGCTTCACGTTCTCCGTCCCGGCAGGGCGCCGGCGGACCGTGCCGCGAACGCTGACGACGTCTTCGCTGCGCAGCGTCTCGGCGAGCGCGAACGTCTCGCCCTTCGACGGATCGAACGTCACTTGCGTGATTCCGCTGCGATCGCGCACATCGATGAAGATCAGGCCGCCGTGATCGCGCCGCCGGTGCACCCAACCGTCGAGCTCGACCGTTTTCCCGGCGTCGGACGGGCTCAGCGCGCCGCACGAGACTCGCAACAAATTATCCACGCAGGGCAGCCTTGACTCCGGTGAGGTAGTGATATTGGTACGAGAGCGTGCGCGCGAAGCCGGGCTTCGCGGCGCCGTTCTCGATCCACGTCTTGAGGGGCGCGACGTTGTCGACCAGGCCGTGCAGCGCGAGCGAGACGGGGGTCATCCCGAGCCGCAGCTGCACGTCGAAGGCCCGATGTTTGCGGTAGAACCGCACCGTCGACTTTCCGGCCAGCTCGTATTTCTGCTGCTGCTCGTCCCACGGCACGGGATGCCAGTGGTAGTTCACCGCGAGCGGCTCGTACTCGATCGGGACGCCGCCGTGCTGCAGGCGGTAGCCGAGCTCGAGATCCTCATGGCCGTAGCCGGTGAAGTCCTCGTCGAACCGGCCGACGCGATCGAGTTCGGCGCGCGGCGCCGACGCGTTGCCGGTGAGGAAGTAGAGCCACGTCAGCCGCTTCGGCTTCTCGCCGTGCAGCGGCGTGCGTTTCGCGGCGTCGGCGCGTTTGGCGAGATACTCGTCGTACGAGTTGACCTGCACCTCCATCCCGACGACGGCGCGCATCCCCGGCCGCTCGTGGTGCACC
>CALEOJ010000268.1 GCA_937910425.1 uncultured candidate division WPS-2 bacterium | reverse complement strand
ACTCGAACGTCTCGTCGATCACCGCGCCCAGCGCCTCGCTCGCGTATCCGTTTCCGCGCGCCTCCAGCACCAGGCTGTAGCCCACTTCGCCGACGCGCGGGCTGCGGTCGTTGACGCGCAGCGAGATCCAGCCGACCGGGGTCGGCGGGTCGCCTGCCTTCACCAGCCACTCGAAGCGGCCCGTCGCACCGGGCCGCAGCACCTTCGGGCGCGTGCGCACTTGGCGCTCGAACTCTTCGGGTCGAACGCGCGGAATATCCTGATACTTGCGCAGGTCGGGCGCGTTGAGAACGCCCCACAGGTCGCGTGCATTGCGGCCCTCGACGGGGATCAGCGTGATCCGCTCGGCCTGCAGCGCTCTCATCGCGCGATCGAGGCGTCCCTGAAGGCGCGCACGAGGCTCGCACCGCTGTCATCGCGCGCGGTCTCGAAGCTCACCTTGTCGCCGGGCCGCGCGAGCAGCACGTCGGGACCGGTCTGGTCGACGATCGTGTAGACACCGCGGCGCTCGCGCAGCGTGAACCAGACGCGCCCGTTCGCGAACGCGAAGCGGTCGATCGTTCCGCTCACGCGCGGCGTCGGGTTGGTGCCCACGCTGAGGTCGCCGAGATACGCGCGATACGTTGCGAGGGCGTCCTGCGCCGGCGAGGCCGCGCCGCTGTTCCCGACGACGACGTGTCCGCCCGCCGCCTGCACGAGCGCGAGCGTCTGGAACTTTCCGTTGTCGGCGACGGCCGGAACCACCCACGTATTCTGCCCGAAGAGCGAATACAGTATCGGTTGCGTGGGGACCAGCCGCCCTTGCTTGATGACCGGATTTCCGCCGACCGCGTCCTCCGCCGCCGCCGAGTTGTACTCACCGCCGCTCGAGGTGTAGTACGTCATCGCACCGGTCCGGCTGTCGGTGTAGGTGAACCCGGTCATCGAGGCGTCGGTCCGGTTCGGCGACGTGTGGTCGACGAACCATACGAACCGCCGGTCGGCGAGCAGGATGCCGAAGACGTCCTCGCGCGCCGGCAGGTGGACGTCGCGCTTGGCGACCTGCGCGTTCCACCAGCCGTGCACGTAGCGCCCGAACCAGTCGTTGTACTCGACGACGAGATCGGGCGGATAGACGCGGCTCACCCAGGCGGGGAGCCGGTCGAACTGTTCGCGCGGGATCCGTTCCATCGCGCCGCTGGTGGGATCGACCAGGACGACCGCGGTGACACGCTCGCCGCTCCAGCCGATCGTCGGCCGCCCGAGCGTGACGAGATACCATGGATTCCCGTGGGTGTCGAGCTGCAGCGTCTCCTCGAGCAGCAGTTCGTCACCGTAGCGCAGCCAGACGTGGCGGCGGAGGTTCTCGTTGAAGAGCGCCGAGGGCACGAATCGCAGCGGGGCACGGGTCCGCAGCTCGGCCGGTGCGTCGGGGTTCTCCGCGTCGACGATCACGACGCCGGGCGAGGTACGCCGCGAGATCCACTGGATGACGCCTTGGAAGTTGAGCGGTGCGACCCACACCAGCCGGCCGTTCTCGGACTGCACGTTGTACGTGCCGACGCGGTAGTACGCGCCGAGCTGGCCGACGACTTTCTCGCCGGCGAAGATCGCCGACTCTTCGGGGACGACGCGGACGTGGCGCGGATCGGCGGCCGGTGCCGCGGCGGCCGAGATCTTGGCGCCGGTGACGTCGCGCAACCCGCTCGCATCGACGACCGGCGCGACCAGCATCGCGAGCGCGAACAACCCGAGGATACCGACCGCAGTGATCAGCGGCCACGCCGGCGTGCGGCGCAGCGAGACGACGCGGCGCGAGATCACCATCGTACGCGCCGCGGTGACCGTGCTGATCAGCACGTTCGGCACCAGCGTGAGCAGCAGCAGCGCCAGCGCCTGCGGGAAGACGAGCGGCGGCAGCGTCAGGTAGCAGAACGCGCCGACCAGCGGCACGCCTGCGGCGAGCCGGCGGAGCTGCCCGCGCCACCAGCCTCGCGAGAAGTCGAGATTGACGAGTCCCAGCGAGAGAAAAACCGTCGCGTACAGCCAGATCACGCTCGTCGCCTACGGCGCACCCTTGCCGCGCGCCTCCCTGCGCGTGAACGAACGGCGGAGGTGCCCCTTGGAGGTTCGCTACAGCGGGACGGTCTCGACGCCGCCCACGTTTTTCAGCTCGCGCCATACGCGTCGCACGCACGAGCAATTCGACGTCCGCGCCGACGACGGCTCGACGTTCCGCGTGATCGACAACGTGAGCATCGCGCCGCGCGTCCCGGCGCGGCCGGGCGACCGGGTCACCGTGCAAGGCGAACTGGTCCACGACCGGGGGAAGCCCCCGATCGTGCACTGGACGCATCACGATCCGGGCCGCCGACACGTCGACGGGTTCGTCGAGCTCGGCGGCCGGATCTATGCGTGAGGGCTAGCGGCGGCCCTTTTTCGCGCTCGTCGCCTTGCGGGCCGGCGCGGCCTTCTTCGCAGCGGTCTTCTTGGCCGGAGCGGCCTTGCGGGCCGGGGCCTTCTTCGCCACGGTCTTCTTTGCGGCGCCGACGGCCTTCTTCGCCGCGCCCGAGGATTTCTTCGCGGCGCCGGAGGCCTTCTTCGCCGGGCCGGAGGCCTTCTTCGCCGGGCCGGAGGCCTTCTTCGCGCCACGCTTGGCCGTTCCGACGGCTTCCTTGAGGACGCGCCCGGCGATGAACTTCAGGACGCGCTTCGCGGGGACGTTCACCGGCTCGCCGGTCTGCGGGTTGCGGGCGACGCGCGCCGCGCGGTCGCGAATCTTGAACTGGCCGAAGGGGGTCAGCTGCACCTTGTCGCCCGACTTGAGCACGGCCGTGATGCGGTCGAGCATAGCCTCGACGATCTCGGTCATCTGCCGGCGCGGGAGCTCGAAGTCGTCGGCAAGCTCTCTCGCCAGTTCGTTCTTGGTCATAGGGTCCTTTCGTTATCGCAGTTCGGCTCGTACGCGAGCCGTGTTGCCCGCAGTATACGCCGAAAAACCCCTGTTTCCGGCAATTTTCGCAGAAATCGCCTCCCCAGCGGCGTCGGAGCGTTGGGCGTACAATGGCAGTATGAAACCGGATGAAGGCCAACGCTTCAGCCGCGCCTCCGCACTCGGCCTGCTCGGCGGTGCCGTGGGCGTTCTCGCCAGTTGCGGCGGCGGCTCGGCGAGCGCGTGCGCCGTCACGCCGGAGGGCGAGATCGGACCGTTCTTCGCCGACGACAGCCTGGCGGGATTCAATCGCAGCAACATCCTCGCCAACCTCGACGGGACGTCGGTGCAGTCCGGCATCAAACTTACGCTCACCGTGCACGTCTACGATACGCGGGCGAGCTGCGCCCCGATGCCGGGCGTGCAGATCGACCTCTGGCACTGCAACGCCGCCGGCGTCTATTCGGATGAAGCGAGCGAAGGCACCGCGTCACAAACGTGGCTGCGCGGCTATCGGCTGACCGATTCCACCGGAACGGCGACGTTCACGACGATCTTCCCGGGCTGGTACGCCGGGCGCACGACGCACATTCACGTACGCGCACGATCGAAATACAATTCGGCGTCGTCGACCTCGGACGGTTCGAACACGACGCAAGTCTTCTTCCCGCAAGCGGCGATCGACACGATCAACACGACGATCGCGCCCTACAGCGCCAAGGGCGCGAACCCGACGACGAACGCGAACGACTACGTCTCCCGGCGGGAGACGAAAGGTCAGA
This sequence comes from uncultured candidate division WPS-2 bacterium, assembly GCA_937910425.1. Lineage (GTDB taxonomy): Bacteria > Vulcanimicrobiota > Vulcanimicrobiia > Vulcanimicrobiales > Vulcanimicrobiaceae > Vulcanimicrobium. The sequence goes on along the minus strand of CALEOJ010000268.1, from coordinate 806 downwards.
CCGAGCTGGCGCTATCCGGCGGCGCCGCGACCGGATTCTCGGCGACGGCCTCGATCGGACTGCCGATCACCTAGCGAGACGTCGCGGTTACTTCTCGTCGTGCAGCGAGGAGCGGATCGCGTTGACCAGCTCGGGACCGACGGTATGCCCGTGACTCGAAACAGCGTGTTCGGTCGCGGCTTTGACGACCTCATCCTCGGTCCCGGCGATCGTCAGCGAGCACTTGGTGTCGCTTGGAAAGTCGCGACAGTCGACGAATTTTCTGACAGACGTTTGCATGTGAATTGCCTTCCCTTTGAGTCCTGGAGTTTCGCGTTAGACCTTACGCGACCGGCGAAGCAACGGGCGCGAAGCGTCCTTGGGGCGTTAGAGGGTGCCATGCTGGTTGCGCGCGCGTACGGGGACGGCCGTCGTTTTCAGTCCGCGGCGAAACAGGTTTTGGCGGACCTCAGCGCAGACGCGTAGCGAGGATCAAGAGCGTCAGCCGCCGTCGGCCAGCTGCTGCAGCGTGACGAAGCGGTAGCCGCGCGCCCGCAGGGCGGCGATGACGCGCGGCGCGAGGGCGGCTTCATAGGCGCGTCCGCCGGGCTCGGCGCGGCCGCGGTCGCCGTCGTGGAGCACGACGATCGCACCGTCGCCGGCTTGCCGCAGCAGCCGCTCGACCAGCGTATCGGGCGGTGCCTGCGGTGAGGTTTCGTCGAGCATCGCGCTCCACAGCACGACGCGCATCCCGTGCCGCTGCGCCGCCGCGAGCACCGCGGCATTGCGCGCACCGTACGGCGGGCGCAGCCAATGCGCGCGCCGGC
>CALEOJ010000267.1 GCA_937910425.1 uncultured candidate division WPS-2 bacterium | reverse complement strand
ACGTCGCCGCGCGCGGCGCCAGCGCGGCCGCCGACACCGAGCCGGCCGGGACCCCGGTCGTCGCGCCGGACCCCGGCGACCGCCGCTTCAGCAATCCGGTGTGGACGACGAATCCCTACTTCGACGCGCTCAAGCAGGGCTATCTGCTCTCGGTCAAAGCCGTGCTCGGGTCGATCGACGCCGCCGAGGGGATCGATGAAGCGACGAAACGGCGGGTGAAGTTCTTCGCCAAGCAGTTCACCGACGCGATGAGCCCGACCAACGTCCCCTGGTTCAACCCGGACGTGCTCGAAGAGACGATGCGCAGCGGCGGCGCCAACTTCCGTCGCGGCATGGAGAACGTGCTCGAGGACGCGCGCAGCAACGAAGGCCGGCCAGCGCTGGTCGACGAGTCGGCGTTCGAGGTCGGCAAGAACGTGGCGACGACGCCGGGGAAGGTCGTCTTTCGCAACGAGCTGATCGAGCTGATCCAATACGCGCCGACGCAGGAACAGATCTACGCGCGACCGCTGATCATCGTCCCGCCGTGGATCAACAAGTTCTACATCCTCGACCTGCAGGCCGCGAACAGCTTCGTCAAGTACGCGACCGACGCCGGGCGCAACACCTTCGTGATCTCGTGGCGCAATCCCGACGCCTCGCTCGCCGACCTGGGCTGGGCCGACTACGTGAAGCTCGGACCGCTGGCGGCGATTCGCGTCGCGAGCGAGATCGCCGGCAGCCCGGATGTCGACGCGATCGGCTACTGCATCGGCGGAACGCTCCTCTCGACCGCACTCGCGTACCTCGCGCGCACGGACGCGAAGATCGTGAACACCGCGACGTTCTTCGCAGCGCTCGTCGATTTCACCGATCCGGGCGAGATCATGGCGTTTCTCACCGGCGAGGCGCTGGCGTTCATCGAGGGTCAGATGGCGGAGAAGGGCGTCCTGAGCGGGCGTGCGATGGCCGACACGTTCAGCATGCTGCGCGCGAACGATCTCATTTGGGGCGTCGCCGTCAACCGCTATCTGCTCGGCCGCGATGCGCCGGCGTTCGACCTGCTGTACTGGAACAGCGACGTGACGCGGATCCCGCGCGCCGCGCATTCGTACTATTTGCGCCAGATGTACGTCGAGAACAACCTGGCGAAGCCCGACGCCCTCGAGGTCGACGGCGTCCCGATCGACCTGGGCCGGATCACGCTGGACACGTACTGCGTCGCGACCTCCGAAGACCACATCGCGCCGTGGCGCTCCGTCTACGCGATGACCCGGCTCTTCGGCGGGCCGGCGACCTTCCGGCTGGGCGCCTCCGGGCACATTGCCGGGATCATCAGCCCGCCACAGAAGAAGAAGGCGGTGTGGTGGGGCACGCCGCCCGGAACCGGCAACCCGCCGGATCCCGACGCGTGGCTCGCCGCGGCGCCGAGGCACGAAGGCTCGTGGTGGCCGGACTGGACGGCCTGGCTCGCGCAACGCTCGCCCGCTCAGATTCGTTCTCCGGAAGCACCCGGTAGCGAGCACTATCCATCGCTCGGCGACGCGCCGGGTACATACGTTCTGGAGCGCTGAACCCGTCGACCCGGAGGCGTCATGCATCGTTCGCTCGTCCGCCAGCCCGTCTCTCTCCTGATCGCGGTCCTCGCCGCCGGGTTGGCGTTCGCCGCCCCCGGTGCCGCCCGCGCCGACGGCGACGCCGCCGCGAACAGCGGTGTCGGCGTCGCACGGATCAGCGCGCTCGAAGGGTCGGTCACGCTCCAGCGCGGCGACTCGGCCACCGCAACCGCCGCAGTCATCAACGCGCCGGTGCTCGGTTCCGACTACGTGACCACGGCGCCCGGAGCGCGGGCTGAGATCCAGTTCGACGGCGCGACCGCCGTCCGGCTCGGCGCGGGCGTACAGCTCCGCTTCACGCACATCGACACCGCCGACCGTCAGTTGGAGCTCGCCGACGGGACGATCGTCCTGCGCCTGCTGCGCGCCGGCGATGCGCGCACGCAGATCGACACGCCCTCGATCTCGGTTCGTCCGAGTGCGGCCGGCAGCTACCGGGTCTCCGTCGACGCCGCCGGCGCGACCCAGGTCACCGTGCGGTCGGGACGCGCCGAGATCGTGACCCCTGACGGACTGCAGGTCGTCGGCCCCGGCTCGACGCTCGCCGCGTCCGGGCCCGCCTCGAGCCCGACGATCACCAGCCTCTCAGCGCTCGCCCTCGACGACTTCGACCGTTTCAACGCCGACCGCGACCAGCGCGAAATGCGCGCGCTGGCGGACGCCTACGCCCCGCCCGGCGTGGCGGGGATCGACGATCTCGACGCCTACGGGCGCTGGGTGAACGACGGCTCGTACGGGACGGTGTGGGCGCCCTCGTACGTGGCACCGGGCTGGGCGCCGTACCGCGACGGGCGCTGGGTTTGGGAGAACGCGTACGGCTGGACGTGGATCGGCTACGAGCCGTGGGGCTGGGCGCCGTATCATTATGGCCGCTGGTACCACAGCGCGGGGTACGGCTGGTGCTGGGTGCCGTCGCGTGCCGTCGTGGCGTGGAGCCCCGCGCTGGTCGGGTTCGTGACGTTCGGCGGGGTCGGCTTCGGCTTCGACACGATCGGCTGGGTGCCGCTCGCACCGTTCGAGCCGTTCACCCCGTGGTGGGGCTTCGGCCACACCACGTTCGTGAACGTCACCAACGTCTACGTTTCCGAGCCGCGACGGCACCACGGCGACCACGACGTGATCGCGCGCCCGTTCTACAAGAACTGGCATGACGGCGGCGGGACCGCGGTCGCGCGGCAGCGTTTCCTCGAAGGCCGGTTCGACCGCAAGGTCGCGCTCACGCCGGATCGCATGCGCACGGTGCAGGCGGTTCGCGGGACCGTTCCGATCACGCCGAGCGCGGCGAACCTGCGCTTCAGCGATCGTCCGGTCGCGCCGGCGGTTGCGATGCGCCACCCGTCCGTCGACATGCGGGCGACGGTCTCGGATCCGTGGACGCGCTTCACGACGAACCGCGTCGCGCCCGCGCACCGGGTGACCGTGATCGAAGGCAGTACCGTGACGAGCGCCAAGCCCGTGACGGCAGCGGCGCGCGTGACGGCGCCGGTGACGCGGAGCGCGCACGACACCGCGGCCTGGTCGCGCTTCGAGGCGGCGTCCGCGTCGCGTGCGGTCACGCCGCGCGAGGCGACCGTGATCCGCGAGCCCGTGATCCGCGACTCCAGCGCCGTCCACCAGGGAACGACCTTACCGGCGTACGCCCGCCCGGCCTATCGCGGCGATTCGGTGCAGCGCAGCCTGCCGGTGCAGCGCGCTGAGCCGTCGTATCGCGCTGAGCCGTCGTATCGCGCCGAGCCGGTGCAGCGCGTGCAGTCGGTGCAGCATAGCGCGCCGGTGCAGCATACCCAGCGCACGGAGTCGCACGCCACCCGCACGACATCGACCCGGCACTAGCGCACTACACCAGCGCGGTGCCGATCAAGCCGTTGCGCGTGACCAGCGCGCCGAGGGCGTCTTCGCTCGCGCCTTCGGTGCCGGCCGGGCGCTGCGGCAACACCAAATAGCGCGCCTCGGCGGTGCTGTCCCACACGGTGATCTCGACGTCGTCGCCGAGCTGCGTGCCGAACTCCGCGAGGACGCCGCGCGGGTCGCGCACCGCGCGCGAGCGGTACGCGTTGCTCTTGTACCACGCGGGCGACGGCCCGAGCAGCGCGAGCGGATAGCACGAGCAGAGCGTGCAGACGATCAGATTGTGCCGGCCCGGTTCGTTGGCGACCACGCGCAGCTTCACCGGCGCCCAATGGGCGAGATCGATCCCCAACTCCGCGACGGCCGCGTTGCCGTCGGCCAGCAGCCGCCGGCGAAACTCCGGGTCGACCCACGCGCGCGCGACGACGCGCGCGCCGTTGGCAGGCTGCGCGCGCGAGAGGAACGCTTCGATCGACGCGTCGAGCTCGCGCTCGGTCAGCACGTGCGCCTCTTCGAGTGCGGCGACGAGCGTCTTCACGCGGTTCGCGGCGTTGCCGGACGTCTCGTGGACGTGGCTCATTCGGAGGCCTCCAGATACGATTCGAACAGATCGGCGCAGATGGCGCCGTGCGCGTCGCCGTCGGCGCCCCACACGTCACGGGTCGAGAAGCGGACGGTGTATGCCGCTTCCTGCGCGGAACGGACCCCTTCCGCGCGCCGGTCGGAGAACGGCAGCGTCCCGAGGAGATAGTCGATCCGGCCGACGCGGCCGCGCAGGTAGACCGGCAGCCGGGTATGGCCGGCCGGATTCATCAGCCGGGTGCGGACCCGATCACCGACCTGGAACATCGAGTACGCCTTTGCGGCGGATCAGCGACTCGAGCGCGAACAGCCAGCGCTCGTAGTACGAGGCCTCGAGGTACTCGGCCGGAGGCATCTGCTCGAGCGCGTCGCGGAACTCGTCGAGCGTGTACCAGCCGGCACGCAGCAGGAAGCGATTGATCGCGAAGACGCGCGCTTCCCACTCGTGATGGAACGGCGGTTCGTCGCTTTCGATCGCAAGCGGGCCGAAACCGTGCAGCCCGCCCATGTCGTGGATCCGGCTCATTGCTCGCGAACCTCGTCAGGCCTCGGTCAGCGCGCTGCGCGCACGTTCGTACAGCTCGCGCATCGGCGGAAGATCGCCGGGATGCCAGCCGCGATGGATCCGGCGCACGACCCCGTCGCGGTCGAGCACCGCTGCGCCGGGATTCTGCGCGGCGTCCTCGATGCGTGTCGCCGCCCAGTCCTGACGGAACCCCGCGGCCTCGTTCTCGTTGCGGCGCTCCACCAGCTCCGGCGTCGTCTGCAGTTTGGTGAGGTCGAAGTCGCTCAGGCCCATCGCTTTGTAGGTGTGCATGTCGGCGTCGCCGATGCAGATCGCGTCGGGGTTGTGCCGCGCGCAGAACTCCTCGGCCTTCGCTTGCGAGCCGATCGTCACGAAGCGGACGGCGATCTTGCTGCGGCCGAACTCTTGGTCGACCTCGCGCAACTGCGCGAGCGGCTCAGCGAAGAATCGTCAACCGACGTGCCGCAGCCACACCACCAGCGCGGGCAGCGGAATCGGAAGTGCAAGAACGCCTGCCGGCGCGGTCTCACCGGTGCGCGGTGCGATGTCATCCATCGGGACGTGGGTTCCGGCGGGCGGTGATCGTTCCTACTCAGCCGGAGGAGCGTCCGAGATTGACGCGGCGGAACTCGGCCTGCTGGAGCGGGCGCCCGGCGTGCTTCTTCCCGGCCGCGTTCGGGACGATGCGGCGTTCCACGAGGTTGCGCCGCATCATGTCCTTGAGCCGTGCCAGCACGGTGAAATGCTTCGCGTGCAGCCGGGCGGCGAGCGCGTCGGCGCTTTGCCATTCGTCCGTCAACAGCGGCAAGAGACGGTCGTCCCAGCTCGAGCCGCCGGCCTCGCCGGCCGTCTCCGAATCGCTCACGTCGCTCGCTCCATCGCTGCTGCCGCTTCGCCGCGCGACGTGCCGACCGCTCCCTGGCCGGGGGGCTCAGCGGCGGCGGCGTCCGGACGTGTGCGGGTTCTGCAGCAAACAGATCGTGATGAACTCGCGGAGCGCGCGGACCGCGAAGAGCGGATTGCGCGAATCGCTGACGGCGTCGCCGGCGTAGATCGGCGGCGTGAAGACGAGCGGCGTTTGCGCCGCGCGCAGCACCGGTTCGAGATCGCGAAAGGCGGTGCTGCATTCGCCGCGCGTCAGGGTGACGAGCGTGCCTCCGGCCTGCGCCCCGTCGGCGCTCAGCAGCATGGGTCGGAGGTACGCGCCCGCGCGCTCGCCGCCGTCAAAGCCTTCGATCACCGATCGAGCGTAACGCCGCATGACCCCGGTCGCAAGGAGCGGCCGACGGATCGCCCCTGAGCCGATGGTCCCCACCCGGTCGGAGAGGTCTAGGCGCGATCGAAGAGCGGCAGCTCCACGTCCGCGAGCGCGCCCTCGATGGTGAGCAGCCGGCGTTTCGTCGCGGTGCCGCCGGGGGCGGAGAAACCGCCCATCTTTTCGCCGCTCACGTCTTGGCGTCGAGCGCTCGGTTGAATGATATTGCGGCGCGCACGATCGCGACAGTCGCCAGGATCAACGCCGCCGCGAACCATCCGAGGCCGATGAGGATCGCCATCGCAGCGTGACCGTCGAGGACCGTGTTGCCGACGTCGCGCTTTGCGTTGGGCCGCACGGCGCTCTGTGCGACGAGCCCTTCGAGCGCCGGTGCCGAGGGCGCGATGAACGCGAACACCGTGCCGCTCGTGCCGATCGTCCGCGCGAACTGGCCGTCGGTGAGCCGCGCGTCACGCTGGGTAAAGCCGCCGACGGAGAACGAGCTCGAGCTCTTCTCCGGGAGCGACAGCCCGTACTTTTCGACGACTTGGTCGGGACGCGCCGCGCGGACCAACGTGGCCGTGCTTCCGTCCGCGTACTCGGCCGTCGTCCCGCCGTCTCCGATGACGTCGAGCACGCCCGAGACCGGTCTCATCGCCACCGGATTTCCTCCGAGTGCGCTGCGCGCACTCCGCATCGCCTCGCGGTCGAGCACGTACGGCGGTTCGTGATGGGCGAGCAGCCAGATCAGCACGCCGAGCGGCAGCAGCACGCCGGCGACCATAAACGCCACGACCGGCAACACGATCGAAGTCCAACGCGGCACGCAGCGGGGCTTCGGACTCTCCGTCGTCGGTACCCTTGTCCGTAAGACCTCATGCCCGCTGCCGCCGAAGGGGTGCGCCGCGCACGCGCCGATGTACGTGTAGGATGCACCACGACCGTCATGGGGCGAAGCAGCCCGGCCGCTTCGATCCCGCGCGCGCAGCGATCCTCGACGACACGGCGCGCTTTGCGTACGTCTCCCCCGACTCGTTGCTCGCGGAGCTTGCGCTGCCGCCGTCGGCGACGCTGGCCGATTTCGGCGCGGGGACCGGGCTGTATGCGATCGCGCTCGCGCAGCGCCGGCCCGATCTCCGGATCGTCGCGCTCGACGAGCAACCCCAGATGCTCGAATATCTGCGTAACGCGATCGAACGCGCGGGCGTGACGAACGTGGAGGCAGCCGATCCGTCGGCGCTCGACGCGCTGCGCGGACGCGCCGGCGGCGTGCTCGCGCTGAACGTACTGCACGAACTCGGCGACGCGGCGCTGGGCGAACTGCGAGCCCTGCTACCGTCCGATGCGGTGGCGTTGTTCGTCGACTGGAACGCGGAGGTCGAACGCCCCGTCGGTCCGCCGCGCGATCACGTCTACAGCCCCAGCGACGCGAAGCGGCGGCTCGAAGCCGCAGGCTTCACCGTGGAGATGCGCGCGCCGCTTCCGTATCACTTCGTGCTCGCGGGCCGGCCGGCGCCTATTTCACCGCCGTGACGTCTTGCTCGCTGACGGGCCCGCCCTTGTTGCCCCATGCCGAGCGAACGAACGTCGCGACGGACGCGATGTCACCCGGCGAGAGCTGGCCCTTCCACGCGGGCATCATGCTGCGCCCGTGCTCGACCAGCGCGATCATGCCGTTCGGGTCGGAGTTGTTGACGAGCGAATCGCCGGCGAGAGCCGGGAACGTCCCGTGACCTCCGCCTTGTCCGGCGGCGCCGTGGCAGGCGGCGCACTTCGAGGCGTAGATCGAGGCGCCGACCGCGCTCAGGACGGACGGCCCGGAAGCAGCGACCTGTTGCTCGGTGACACCGGGCGCTTTGTTCGTCCATGCCGACCGAATGTAGGTCGCGACGGCGGCGATGTCCGCACTGGAGAGCTGGCCTTTCCACGTCGGCATCTTGCCGTTGTACGTTGTGCCGTTCACCACCAGGGGGCCGGAGCGCCCGTTGACGATCGTCGCGATCATCTCTTTGGGATCCGCGGCGGCCACGTGCGGGTTGCCGTTCAGGGGCGGGTACGCGCTCGTGCCCTGGCCGCCCGACTGGTGGCAGGTCGCGCACTTCGCGGCGAAGATCTGCCCGCCGCTCAGCGCGGTCGGGTTGCGCGCCGCCGCCACCTGCTCGGTCGTCACGGCGGCTGCTTTGTTCGACCATGCGGAACGAACGTAGGTCAGCACCGCCGCGATGTCGTCGGAGGAGAGCTGATCCTTCCAGGCGGGCATGGCGCCGCTGAACGTCTTGCCGTTCACCTGAATCGGCCCACTGCGTCCGTTCAGCACGGTCAGAATCAACGTCGCCGTATCAGACGCCGTCACGTCACCGTTCCCGGCGAGCGGGGGATACGGACCGCCGCCGGTTCCGTTCGCTTGGTGGCAGGCGGCGCACTTCGCGGCAAAGATCGCCTTGCCGTCCGGCGCCGCAGCGCTTGCTGCGGAGCCTGCGCGCACATGGAGCGTCGACGCGGCGGCGGCGATCAATGCGCATACGAGCGCGGCTGTCAGCTGGCGGCTCATCTATCTCTCCGCGGTCCAGGGACGGTCATTGCCCGAGAAGCGGGCTCCCTGAGGTAGGACGCGGGTACGACAAAAGCCTGCGCCGCCGGAAGACCGAGTGAAAGCGATGTGAAGACGGGGTTCACACCCCGTGCAGCCCCGTTCGCAGGGCATTCCCACCGTAGCCGTACTATGGAGCCATTGTGACTACCATGCGTCTGTCAGTGATTGTCCTCGTGGGGGCGCTGCTTGCGGCCACCACCGCTGCCGTCCCCACCTCGGCAGCGAAGCCCCAAATGACCGCCCTTCCGGTCGTCAACGTCGTCGCGACGGCCGACCAGAAGTTCGCGCCGGACCACATCGTGCTGCACGTGAACAAGCGTCAGACGCTGCGCTTCACGTCCGCGGGCGGCGTCCACGGCATCGTTTCGACCGCTCTCGGAATTCCCGCCACGATGATCATGCCGGGCAAGCCGGTGTCCATCGCCGTCACCCCCAAGAAAGCGGGAACGTACCGGATCCCGTGCACGATCGTGTGCGGTCCCGGACACGCAGACATGGCCCTGACCATCCAAGTCAATCCATGACATGTACCCTTCGCTTCACTCTCGGCGTCGCGTTCGCAGCTGCGTTCGTCTTCATCAACCGCGCACCGGTCCTCGCGATGCCGACCTTTGGGCAAGCGTACGGCGTTGCTTGTTCGCAGTGCCACACCGCGGTGCCGGCCTTGAACGCATACGGCCGGTACGTCCAGCGCTCCCAATACGCGTACTTGGATGCGGCGGTCCTCAAGAAGGCGCTCCCGCTCTGGGTCGGATACCAGGCGAACTACGATTCGCAAGCATCATCGCCTGACACGCACAAGGTCATCTGGGGGAACGTCGCCGTCCACGCCGTCGGCGTCATCGGCGACAACTGGTCGTACCACGTGCAGCAGTGGCTGGTGAACGACAACCAGGGCGGCGGACTCGACACCGCATGGGTCAGCTACAACAACCTCTTTAAACACAACGGGTACCTCGAAGTCGGCAAACTCGAGGTACCCGCTCCGTCGCCGTACGGCATGTGGTTCGAGATCGCCCCGTTCAACACACCGGAAGTGACCGTCGGCGAACACACCTACCAGCTCGACGCCAACCGGTGGGGCGCAAAGGCCGGGTACCTCCATGGATCCCTGAGCCTCGACACCGCGTACGTCGGCAGCGACGCCGACCTCAACGGCGCCTCGGACTATGTCCCGGGCAACGGCAAAGCGTTGCAGTACCGGGCGGCGTTCATGGGTCCGAAGAATCCGGTCGAAGTCGGCGTCTACGGGACAACCGGAACGTTCCCCATCTCCGACGGCCTCACCGACCGGTATTCCGCCATCGCCGGATATTTCCAGCGGGATCCGATGCACGGAGTGCCGGGCGTGTTCTTCGTCTACCAAACCACGCACGACAGCTACCCTCTGGCCGGCGCTACGGCTCCCGCGAACGGCCGCGGATACACGCTCAACATCTACCAGCCGATCTTCAAGGACAAAGTGGTCGTCGGATTCCGACGGGAGATGACGGATGACGGGATGGGGACGATCAACCACTACGGCAACATCGACCTGACGGTGCAGATTGCGAAATACCTGCGACTGTACACCGAAGCGGGCCTCTCCGGCACGAACGCGGGGAACGGGGTGGACCGGGTCGGAACGCCGGCGTGGCGCGTGTTCGTCTGGTGGACGACGCCCGTCGCCAAGGCGAAGCACTAGCATGGGCAACATCCGTGAATTCACCACCGTCGCATGCGCATTCGATGACGTCCCCGATCGGCTGCTCGCGACCTTCGACGGAGGCGATGCGGTGCTTCCGCTCCGCGTCCGCTTCGGCGACCTCATGGTCGAACGCGACGTGAACTTTCACCTCAAGACCAAGCCCGCGTATCCCGGTTACCGCCTGCTCGACGTGTCTTGGACACCGAAAGACGGGGGGCCCTATCCCAGTTTTTCCGGGACACTGAGCGTCGCGGAGGACGCGGCCGGTTGGAGCCGCATCGAGATCGACGGCAGCTACCGTTCGCCGTTCGGGATCGCCGGTGCCGTTTTCGACGCGGCGGTGGGTCACCGCATCGCGCAGGCGACCGCATCCGAGCTGCTGGCCGAGCTCAAGCGGCTCCTGCTCGCGCAGAACTGAGTACCTCGCAGCGAGCGTACGGGACGGATGCGAACGCGGCCGGAACGGCTGCACCGGCGGCGTTCACGCGTCGTTCCGACCGTTATGGCATCCTCCATCGTATGACAGCAGTCCGCGAACGGGTCTACATCGAAGCGCCGTACGTCCAGGCGGTCGCTGCCTTCGAGCACCGGCTGGGCCTCGAAGCCGGACAGAGCGAGGGTACCTGCGTTCTCGCATTGGTGGCCCCGCTGGCGGAGGGCCGCGAGGTCGCACGGGACGTCACGGCGGCGACGAAGCGCGTTCCCGGCACGGCGAACTTCACTTCGCAGTACCTCATCGCCTGGACCGCGGGCCGAACCTCGCGCGGCATCGCTACGCCCGGATTCGATGGAACGATCACGCTCCGAGCGGGCGAGGACTACGACGAATGCGAGCTCGAGCTCGACGGTCGATACGAACCGCCCGGCGGTGTTGCCGGCAAACTCTTCGATGACGTCGTCGGCCGGCGGATCGCGCATGCCACCCTGGGTTCGTTGCTAGACGGTGTTCGACAGGAGCTCCGCGCGGCTCATGAGCGGATGGAAGCCGGCAAGCACGGCACCTGACGCGCCCGCAGTGACTTGCTCCGTTGTAGCCTTTGTTGCTGCGTCGATCAGACGTATGTCGCAACAACCGCTGCGTCAGCGGCTGCCTGCGCCACATTCTCATGTTCTTCTTCCTACGTACTGTGGAAATTCTCCGCGACTTCATGGAGAAACGGCACGATCTTTTGGAAGCCAACTGTGTTTCGCCAATGAGGAGGGCCTATCTCGATGAAAATCTCTCGCTTGCAGTTCGCATCGATCGCCGGTTCGGTTCTCGCCGCTGGGGTGGTGACGAAGGGTCTCGCAGCGGCGGAATCCGGGCAGCAACTCGCCGCCACGATGTACGGCAGCAAACTCGGCATCAAAGGCACCGACGGTCAACCGCACGATATCCTCATACCGTCGAACTTCGTCATCAAGTCGGGTGTGCCGGTAACCCTGACCATCGTGAACTACGACGAAGGGCCGCATACGATCACGGCGCCCGATATCGGCTTGAACCTCACGATGAAAGGCGGTCAGGAACAGCCTGACAAGAGCGTGAAGCCGGTCACCACGACGTTCCACTTCACGGCAAGCAAGAAAGGTGTCTTCCGCTGGTATTGCGCCCTGCCTTGCGATGCAAAGCACGGCTCGTGGGACATGAAGACAACCCCCGCGGGGCCCGACCAGGACGGCTTCATGGCCGGATACATCGTAGTGCGATGACGCGGAACGCAGTCGGGCGCCTTTCCGGAGGCGCCCTCGCTCTGCTCCGAGCGGCTGCTCTTGCTGCGCCACTGGCATTGGCAAGCGTAGCGCCCGCAGTCGCCGGGCCACCGTTTCTCACCGATGATCCAGAGCCCGTCCCGTTCCGTCACTACGAGCTCTACACGTTCAAGACGTCCGACACGTCGCACGGCGCCCGTTCGGTCTCGGGCCCGTCGCTCGAATTCAACGCGGGCGTCTTGCCGAACATCCAGTTCCACCTCGTCGCACCGTATGCCAGCTTCACTGCTCCCGATGCACCGAAGACGTCGGGATACGGCGATACCGAGCTCGGTATAAAGTTCCGTTTCGTCCAAGAGACCTCAGGGCGGCCCCAAATCGGGATCTTTCCGATGGCCGAGATCGCGACCGGTGATGCGAGCAGGGGCCTCGGAAACGGGCGCACGTGGTTCCGGATCCCGGTTTGGATTCAAAAGAGTTGGGGTCCGTGGAAGACCTACGGCGGCGGCGGCGTCGCGCTGAATAGCGCCGCCGGCGCACAGAACTACGGGTTCGGCGGTTGGCTCCTCCAGCGCGATCTCTCATCGAAGTTCACGCTCGGCGCAGAAGTGTTCACGCAGGGCGCCAATGCCATCGGAAGCGGCGGCTATACGGTGTACAACGTCGGCGGCTACTACAATCCAACCGCGCAGCTAAGTGTGTTGTTTAGCGTCGGCCACAGCATGGCCGGCGAACAGCACGCCGTTCACTATCTCGGCCTGTACTACACCTTCCCGCACCCTGCCGAAGAAAGCGGGGACGCGCATCCCGCAGCTGCACCCAAATAAGGCGGATGCGAACGCGGCCGGAACGCCGGCTCCTTCGACGTTCACGCGGCGTTCCAACCGATATGGCATAGTGGGTCCACGTCGCGCGCTGAACGCTGGTCAGGAAAAGAAGATGCCGCAGATCAGGCTCAACAGCCGCCTCCCGTCGCCACAGACCGTCGTCGCACCGCGGCTGCACACCGTGCTGTGCGGCTACGCCGAACGCACCGATTTCACAATGACGGTCGATTTCGGAATAGCGCGCGCGGCGATGAGCGTTCCCGTACGCCTCGAACTTCCCGAAGGCCGCAGCGCGACGTCGATTCCGCTCGTGCTCGCGGCGAGAGAGCACACGGACTGGTTTCCCGTCTTCCGCGGCGAGGCGCGCAGCGAGGATCAGGGTCCGCTCACCTCGCGACTGCGTCTAATCGGCGACTACGAAGTTCCGCTCGGGGCGCTCGGGACCATCGTGAACCGGCGCGTGCTCGGCGAGGCCGCGCTGCGAAGCCTCCGCGCATTTCTCGAACGCTTGCGCGCCGACGTGCTCGACGAGATCCGCCGCGGCGAATCGGATATCCGCCACCGCGTGGGTCTGCATATCTAGACGGCAGCGAGCGGAACCTACGCGCCGCTCCTGAAATATCGTCCCGTGCGCTCGGCGATCGTGATGCTGTATAGGACGCCGTCGCGCCCGATGCGGGCGACGTAGCTCCGTTCGGCCAAAGGCCACGCCGCGTCGGCGAGCGCGACGGTGCGCAGGCGATCGCTGATGAGGCGCAATGCCTGTGCGGCATCCTCGTCAGCGAGCTCACGGAACGTGCCCCACGCGATGACGCTGACCCAGTTCGCGGCGTCATCGACGTGATCGACGACGACGCATGCCGACGGGTTGGCGCGGAGTGCCTCGAGTTTGGCGCCATCGGCGCTGTACGAGTAGAGGGCTTCCCCGTCATATGCATAGGTGATAGGGACGACGTACGGCCGGCCGTCGCGCCTGATGCATGCGAGATGCGCGATCGTCTCGCGTCGCAGCAGTGCGTCGATCGCATCGGAATCCAGAATGCCCGTCATGATGTTTGTCCCTTGAACGCTCGGCGCGCGATCAGGCCGAAAGCCGCGGCCAACGCGGCGAGAAGCGTAAGCGCCGCGCCCACCGTGATCCCCGTCGCTCCGCTCCCGCCGCACAGCGCGCTCGCAGAACTTCCCAGCCAAAGACCGAGGCGGCGTGCAGCGTTCGCGTCCAATCCGGCGACTTCTCGGGCGGTTGCGAGCAGGTCGTCGGGGGCCCAGGCGGCTCCGTCGACGATCTTCGCGACGCGACCCTGCGCGTCGATCACGATCGCGGCTTCGGTGTGCGTGAGGATCCCCGGCGCCGGCCGCTCCAGTGCGACGCCGAACCGTCCGGCGAGCTGGTCGATCGCCGGGGTCGTTCCGGTCGCGAACGTCCAGACTGCCGGATCGGCGCCATAGGAGGCGCCGTAGCGCGCGAGCACCTTCGGCGTGTCGTAGGCCGGATCGAGCGTCACGGTGACCAGACGAATCGGCGTCCCATGGAGCGCGCGCTGCATGCGCGCGAACTTCGCGGCGACCAGCGGGCACATCCGCGCATCCCGGCAGCGCGTGTAGATGAACGAAACGATCGTCGTCGAGCCGGCCGTCGCCTGGAGCGAGAACCGGCGGCCGTCCTGGTCGACGAGGGCGACGGCGGGGACCGCGTCGCCTTCGTGCAGCACTGGTATGAACGCGCGCATCGCGCTTTCCCGCGGCGCGCGGTTCGTACGCACGTCCCGCAGGGTCCACGGTTGGGTGCGCTCGTTCACCATCGCACGTACGGAGTCACCGGCGTGTAGCGCCGGCGAGCCGCGCGCCACGCGGAACGTCATCGTCATCGCGGGCATCCCGTCAAAGGGCGCATGGCGGACGAGGACGTACCCCGTCCGCCCGTCGATCGCGACGACCGCGCCGCGCAGCGCAGGAAGTTGCGCGTGCGCTACGACCGCAGGCGGCGGCGTTACCACGTCCTCATGCCAGGAGCGAGGTACGCGTGCGCTTGGATCTGCTGCGCGACCGGTCCCGCGTACGCGAGCACGGCAAGCGCGATCGCGAGAAGGCCCCAGCGGCCGAGCCGATCGAGCGCCGGCGGCGTCGAGGTCGCGTCGTCGCCGGTCCGCGCGGGCGCGAACTCGAACTGCGGCGTTTCCTCGGAACGCTGGTTCGCGACGTACGTCCCCGTCGCGACGATGATGAACATGAGCACGGATACCGCGACGATCGCACCGCCGAACGCCGCCCACAGCATCTGGGTGTGCCACGTCGCTGCGCCCTGCGCGCCGAAGTAGCTCACGTCCGCGGTACGCCGCGGCGACCCGAGCAGGCCGGCCCAATGCATCGCGATCGACATGATCGCCATCCCGCCGAACCACGTGTAGACCTGCACGAGCGCGAGCTTCGGTGCGAACAGCTTGCGGCCGGTGAGCGCCGGGATCAAACCGTACGCCGCGCCGATGAACGTCAACGCGACCGGCCCACCGACCGTGATGTGGAAGTGTCCGACGATCCACATCGTGTTGTGCACGAGGACGTCCATCGAGTACGAGGAATTGACGATCCCGCCGAACCCGCCGAAGATGAACAGGATCATTCCGAGCGCAGGACCGGCGAACACCGGATCTTTCCACGGCAGCCAGCGCACGATGTTCGGAAACCCGCGGACGCCCGCTTTGCGCGCGGCGAGCTCGAAACTCGCGAACAGCACGAACGCGGTCATGAACGACGGGATCACGACGCCGTAGGTCGTCATCATGTGCAGCCATTTCCAACCGGCTCCGATGCCGGGATCGAGAAATTGGTGATGGAGCCCGACCGGCGTGGAGAGCAGCAGCAGCATCACGAACGCGAGGCGCGTCAACGCGTCGCTGAAGATCGTCCCTTTGTAGGTCGTCGGGACGACCGCGTACCAGATCATGTATGCGCCCATGATCCAGAAGTACACGAGCGGATGCCCGAAGTACCAGAAGAACATCCGCGTGAGACCGACGTCGATCCCGTTCGTCCAACCGAGCGACCATGGGATCAGCAGCCCCATCTCCGCGACGACGCCGAGCGTCGCGATGATCCACATGATCATCGTGCAGGTTGCCATGAACGCCGGCAGCGGGATCCGCGCACCGGGCACCGCACGCTTGAACCAGGCGACGTTCAGGAACAGGTCCGCGGCGACCACCCACGTGCCGAGCACCAGGAACGTCGCGCCGAAGTAGAACAGCGGGCTGGCCTTGAGCGGCGCGTAGAACGTGTAGAGCACGCTCGCGCTGCCGTCGAGGATCGCGACCGACGCCATGACGGTTCCGATCAGCATCACGCAGTAGCCGATCCACCCCAGCCGGGGCGAGCGGTCGCGTGGAATGCTGCGGTAGACGGCGTACGTGAAGAGGCCCGTGATGAAAAACGTCGTGAAGACGAGAGCCATCAGCACACCGTGTGCGGTGAGCATGCGGTAGTAGTCGAACGACGGCGGCATCACGATCAGGTTCGCACGCGAGAAGCCCTGCAGCATCCCGAACAGCGCACCGATGCCGAGCACGAGCGTCGCGGTGTAGATATGTGCGAGGACGAGCAGGTCACCGCCCGCGCGGGAGAGCGCGAGCGACTCGCCGGCGCGCTTGGCGATCGTATCGCTGCCGATCACCTCCGGCATCACTCAACGGTCACTTTCGCAGCCATCAGGTGGTGGCCGGCGCCGCAGTACTCGTTGCAGACGAGCAGGAAGGTCCCGCGCTGCTTGAACGTGTGCGAGACGCTGCTGACCCAGCCGGGCGTGACCATCGTGTTCACGCCGGTCTCGGGGATGCTGAAACCGTGCTCGACGTCGGTGCTCGTGACGTAGAAGGTCACGCGCGAGCCGGCCGGCACGCGGATCTCCGCGGGCGAGAACGAGAAGACGCGCGCGACGTAGTACGCCTCGTACGCACCATCGGCGATTTTGCGCAGCCCGGGGTGGTCGAAGGGCGGCGTCTGTGCGACCTTGGTGGGATCGATGCTCTGGATGCGGCTCGGCGGCACGAAGCCGTCCACGACCGCCGACGTCGTGATCACCGCGGCGAACAGCACGAGCATCGCCAGCCCCGCGGCCAGCCAGAGGCGTTCTTGCTGGTGAACGTGCACCTCACCACCTCGCCCGGAGGAGCAGGTACATCGCGAACCATCCGACGACGATGAGGCCGCCGAGGCAGAAGACGAAGGCGAGCGTCGCGGGGAGCGGCTCGTCGCGCGTTGGTTCCATGCGACCATCCTAGCCTTGGCTGCGGCGCTCGCCGTGAACGCCGCGCGAAGACGCGTTCACAACCGGGGAGCCGCGCTCGGCCGGGCCGAAGCCCTGGCCCGTGACGCAGACGGCGAGCCGGACGGTGCTGCTCGTCGATGACGAGCCGGCGGTGGGGGACGTCCTCGAACAGTACCTTCGCAACGAGGCGTTCAGCGTCGTGCGGGCCGCCGACGGACCGGCAGCGATCGAGTTGTTCGAGCGCCACCGCCCGGACCTGGTGCTGCTCGACATCAACTTGCCGGGCTTGCCGGGCACCGAGGTGCTGCGCCGGATGCGGTCCGTCCGGGACGTTCCGATCATCCTGCTGACCGGCCGGGTCGACGAGGTCGACCGTGTGGTCGGGCTCGAGCTCGGCGCCGACGACTACGTCGGCAAGCCGTTCAGCCCGCGTGAGGTCGTCGCGCGTGTCAAGAGCGTGCTCCGGCGAACCGAGCGCCGCGAGCAGCCCGCGTCCTCGAACGAACGGCGCGTCGGCGCCATCGCGATCGACTCGTTGGCGCACGAAGTGCGGATCGACGGCAAATCGGTGACCCTCACGCCGACGCAGTTCAAGATCCTCGACGTGCTCTCGTCGCACGTCGGGCAGACCCTCACGCGCGACCAGCTGCTCGAGCGCGTGAGCGCGGACGGCGACGTGTTCGACCGCACCCTCGACCGCCACATCGCGAACCTGCGCGCGCGCATCGAGCCCGACCCGGGGAGTCCGCGCTACATCGTCACGGTGTTCGGCGTCGGCTACAAGATGGTCGAGCCGTCGTGAGCAGCCTCGTCCACGAGATCCGCAACCAGCTCGCGGTCGCGGTCGCCAATGTGGAGGCGTTCCGCGACGGCGTTCTCGAACCGACGCCGGCGCGCCTGACCGCGGTGCTAGACGCGCTCCACCAGGTCGATATCTTGCTGCGCGAGATTCCGCGCGCCGAGCCGCAACGCTGAGCGGCGAACCGGCGCCGCTGCGCGTCGTCACGGTCAACGCCGGATCGACCAGTCTCAAGATCGAGCGGTACGAGGTCTCCTCGCC